>DUEP01000008.1 GCA_011176535.1 Anaerolineae bacterium
CGCGCGGCCTGCGGCGGCCTTTTGTCATCGCCGCCCAACACCCAGCCTGGAGCGCGGCGTTAGCCCAGGCCGCAGGCGCGCCGCCCGAGGCCGTGCGCCTGATCGCCCGGCATCAAACCCCGCCTCAGGCCGACGACTTCTGGCTGCAACGCCTCCAAGCCGCCGACGACCGGTCCTGACAGCCACAAAAGGCCGACCCGAGGCCTGGCCCTGAGATTCCCGCTTTCCGGGTTCGGAGGAAAGCCCATGTCCCGTGCACATGCTGCTGGTGAGCGCCTCTCCCTGGCCGAACAGATCGCCCTCCGGGGGTGGGTGGCATGGTAGGGGGCGACATCTTCTCTGTGTTGGAGATTTCGGCGCTGGTGTCCGGCCATGCGGCGCCCTTCGCCTTTGCCTCCGGTGGTGTCATCGCCCTGCTCACCGGCTATGCGTATGTCAAACTGGGGTTGCATTTCCGCTCCGACGGGGGAGTTTCACTTACACGGGACATCTTTGCTTCCCTTCTGATCACCACACAGATTTACATTGTGATCGCCCTGGTAGCGGTGGGCAACCTGACGCCCGCCGAAATCAACCATTACAAGGAGTATGCCCTGGTCGTAGCAGCCAAACCGGCCCTGGGGCAGGCAGGGTTTTTGCTCATCGGTCTGGGTGCCTTGCTTTCCACCTCCGCCAGTTCAACCTTTCTGCTGCTTTTTATGGCCATTCACCTGTCGGCGCTGCGATGGCGGCGCGTCATCCACGCCAAGGTCTGGCCCCTGCTTGGGTTTCCTGATGGCCAGCTTCTCCTGGGCGATGTTGATGGCCTACCTCTGGAAACACAGCCCTCAAAGCGTGGTCCAGATCGCCACGTTTTATCTGGTCGTGGTGAGCGCTGAATTACTGTTCAGCCGGCGTGGCTGGCTGCGGAAAGCAATCCGTCGGCCTCGCCGCTGAGGAGGATTTTTCCTATGAGCAACCGCGAAATCCGCCTAAGCATCATTGGGCTGGGCCCCATCGGGGCCTCCTTCGGGCTGGCCCTGGCATCCCGGCGCGAAACCCTGCCCTTGCTGCGCATCGGGCACGACCCCGAACCACTACAGGCCCAGGCCGCCAAAAAGGCCGGCGCCGTGGACAAAATCACCCTCACCCTAAGCGGAGCAGTCAACCAGGCCGACATCGTGCTCCTCAGCCTCCCCCTACACGAAATACGCAAAACTTTAGAGCATATCGCCCCCGACCTCAAACCCGACGCCGTGGTGCTCGACACCTCCCCGGCCAAAGCCCGGGTGGCCGCCTGGGCGAAGGACCTGCTGCCTGCCCATGTGCACTATGTGGGCCTGTTGCCGGTCATCAATCCAATGTACCTGTTGGCTTCTTCCGCCGAGGAGCCCCGGGCCGACCTGTTTCACCACACAGTCATGGGCATTGTGGCGCCCGTGGAGACGCCAGGGCCGGCCCTCAAACTGGCCGCCGACCTGACCGCTCTGGTCGGCGCCACACCGCTCTTCCTGGACATCGCCGAGGCCGACGGCCTGCTAGCTGCCGTGGAAGTGCTGCCCCAACTGCTGGCCGCCGCCCTGGTGCACACCACCACCGGCGAACCCGGCTGGCGCGAAAGCCGCAAACTGGCCGGACGCGCCTACGCCGCCGCCACCGAGGCCGCCGACCACCCCACAACCGAACTCTCCGAAACCCTTCTTGCCCACCGGCACACCTTGCCGCACCTGTTGACGCGCCTCACGGCCCAAATGGACGCCCTCGCTCAATGGCTGAACGCAGGCGACGCGGAGGCCATCCGGGCCTGGTGGGACCAGGCCGCCCGCGCCCGCCGCCGCTGGTTGGGCAACCGCCAACGCAACGCATGGGAGACCGCCCCTCCGACCGAAGCCCCTTCCATAGGGGATACCTTCAGGGCGTTGTTGGGCCTCCGTCGTCCGGAAAAGCCTTCTTCGTAACCTCCTCGTTTTCCTTACCCTCCAGGAGCAGACCCATGAGCCCCACCCCCTTCCCGTCCGTGCCCTCCCCCGTGGAAATCCTCCGCCGCCTGATCCAGTTTGACACCACCAACCCGCCGGGGGACACCGACACATGCATCCACTACATTCAGGGCCTCTTGACCCAGGCGGGCATCGAGACCCAGATATTCGCCAAACAGCCCCGTCAGCCCAACCTGGTGGCCCGTCTGCCCGGACGCGGCACTGCGCCCCCTTTCCTCATGTATGGCCATGTGCATGTGGATGTGGTGACCACCGAAAACCAGACCTGGCGCTATCCTCCCTTCGCCGGCGAGGTGGCCGAAGGGTTCGTTTAGGGCCGCGGTGCCCTGGATATGAAGGGCGGCGTGGCCATGATGCTGGCTGCCCTGCTCCATGCCAAAGCGGAAGGTTTCGTCCCTCCCGGCGACATCCTGCTCGTGGTGCTCAGCGACGAAGAGGGCGGAGGCAACCTGGGGCCCGTTTTCTGGTCGAGGAGCACCCGCACCTCTTCCAGGGCGTGCGCTACGCCATCGGGGAGTTCGGCGGGTTCACCCTGACCGTGGGCGGCGAACGTTTCTACCCCATTCAGGTCGCCAAAAAGCAAATCTGCTGGCTGAAGGCCATCTTCGACCTGCTGCGAAAACTTCCGGAAAGCGGTTTCTGAGCAGCGCGGCAGGCGAAGCCACCAGATAAAAACAGGCGCACCTCTGTCGGGATGCGCCTGTCGATTTTCACAGGCCTGCGGCAGCACGCCTTCTCAGGGCGAGATGAGCACCTTCACGCTGCTCAAATAGCGAATGCCCTCTGGTAGCGCATCGTATTCCCGCACCACCAGCCGCACCCAGGTGGGTGCCGTCACCTGGTAATCCACCGTGACCGTGAACAGCCCGTACCCATCCTCGCCCGGCGTGGAAACCACGCCCGTGGCGTAGGCGATGACCTTTCCTTCGGCGGTGACCAGGGCGGCTTCCACCATGCCGTTGGTGGGTCGGGCCAGCCCCCGGACGAACACCTGGCCGCCTTGAATTAACTGCCCACGCCGGGGCTCCTGAATGACGATGGGCTGCAACAGCACATCGCCGGGCAACAACTCGGGCTGGCCGTCGCGCAACAGAAAAAGGCGCAGCGAGGTACGGAAGGACTCCCGCCCCTGCTCGTCAAAAGCCACCAACTGCAGGCGCGCCTGCTCCACTTCGGCCCGGATCTCAAAAGGCACCGCCAGCACATAGGTCAGCAGCGCCTCCCGATTTCCTTCAGGAATCCGCATGACCTTGCGGTAGAGCAAACGGCCATCTTCGCCGATCAACGCCAACTGAAAGCGCCCCACCTTTCTGGCCTGAACGGCGAATTGCACCCGGATAGGCGAAACCACCTTCGAGCCTTCCCCAGGGGTGAGAAACTGCAAAGGAGCGTAGGGCACATACCCCAACTCCGGAATGGGTGGGGGAGTGGCGGTGAGGGTGGGCCAGGGAATGGATAGCACCGTCGGCGATGGAGGCAGGGGCGAAAGACGGGGGGCTTGCCTTGCCCCTACGGTAGGGGTCGCCGTGGGCGTAAAGGCTGCGGTGGGGTCGGCGGTGGGCGTCGGCGAAGGCGTTCCCGCAGCGGTCAGGGTGCCGGGCGGTTCCCCCAACGCTGCCGCCGTCAGATGCACCACCGTGGGCAACACCTCGGTGGGGATCAGGGTGGGTAGCGGCGGGGTCGCCAGCGCCTGACAGGCCACCTCGGTCCCCAGGAGCAGCCAAGCCAATCCACGCAGCAGAGTGCGAGGCTTCATCGGCCTACCCCAACGCCGCCCAGGCTTCCAGTTTGGCCTCCACCCGGCGGATGACCTCGTCGGTAAAGGCCGTGGTCCCCAATTGGCCGCCCAGGTCGGGCGTGGCCTTGCCTTCATAAATGGTCTCGAACACGGCCTCGTAGATGGCCCGCGAGGCCAACTGCGCCGCTTTGTCTTCGATGTAGGAGAGCAAAGCCGCCCCGGCCAGAATCATCGCCATAGGATTGGCCACATCCTTGCCGTAAAGCGCCGGTGCCGTGCCGTGAGGCGCCTCGGCCATCACTGTCTTGACCTTCATTTCACGCGGGTCGAAGGCCAACACCAGGCTCTCGGATCCGGCGATGGAGCCGAACATCTGCAGCACCATATCCGAGAGCAGGTCGCCGTCGCGATTGAGAGTGGGGATGACCAGCGCCTCACCGGAGGTTTGCAAAAGCAAGGCCAGGGTCGCATCGATGAGCAACGGGCGGTAGGGCACATCGGGATGACGTTCGGCTGCTGCGTCCAACTCTTCTTTGAACATGCCTTCGTAAACCGGGCTGACGGTGTACTTCGGCCCACCGAACACCGTGGCCCCCATGCGTTCGGCGTACTGAAAGGCGAATTCCGCCACCGCACGGCAATTGGAACGGGTCAGGCGCGAGATGCGGTAGGCCACCTCGTCGTCATCGGGGGTGCTCTCACGCCACTCTTTGGCGCCATAGGCATCTTCCACGGCCATGCGCACGATGGCGATGGGCGCATGCACGCCGCCGATGGGCCGCACCCGCGGCAAACGTCGGCCGGTGCGGAGAATCACCTTGGCGTCAATGGCCTCGCGCAGGATGGCGTTGGGCGAACCGACATCCTCGGGGTCCTCCGGCGTGATGGTGGCCGCCTTCAGCCCAAATCCGGTGGCACACATGGCCTTGGCCGCCTCGTACACCACCTTGTTCTGCGTCGCCCGGCGGTTTTCCAGGCTCAAATCGTAATGTTCGAATTCCAAAGGAAAGCGAATCACCGCCGGATCCAGCACCCGGAGGGCCTGCTCCAGCAACTCTTCGCCAGTCTGATCACCATGCATCACTACTACCGTTGAGACGCGTCGGTACTCAGCCATCCAACACCTCCAACAAGATATCGGGGGAAAGGGGTTTCTCCAGCACGCCTCGGGCACCGGCCTGAAGAGCGGCCTCTTGCAGGGCCGGGTCGGCCTCGGCCGTCAACAGGAAAATGCGCGTCTGCCCCGCCGGCAGGGCCTGCCGAAGGACACGGATCACGCTCAAGCCGTCCGTTTGCGGCATGCGCAGGTCCACCAACACCAAATCCGGCGTATCCTGCCGAACCACAGCCACCGCCTCGTCCAGAGAACGGGCCACCCGGGGAATCGACCCCACCAGACGCGCGATGCGGGCCAACAAGGTCAGGGTTTGTTGCGAATCATCCACAAACAGCACTTTCTTCCCGCTCACCGAACCCTCCTCTATCGGGGTGCCTCATTTTACTCCATCTCCCTTGAAAACGCGAAACGCGCAGGAGAGCATCCTGCGCGTCGTTTCACACTCGCAACCCGCGGCTCAAGACAGGCCGTAAATCGCCCCAAATTTGGTGCTCAAGTAGCGCACATACGGCTCGGCCGTGATCTCCGAACCCGTCACCCGCTTGACCAACTCCTGCGGCTCGAACTTGGCCCCGTGGCGGTGGACCATCTCACGCAACCAGCCCAACAGCGCCTCGAACTCCCCACGGCGGATCTGCTCCTCCATATCGGGGATGTCACGCTGCATGGCCTCCCACAATTGCACCGAGATCAAGTTGCCCAAAGCGTAGGTGGAGAAGTAGCCCAACGCGCCCATGGACCAGTGAATATCCTGCAACACCCCCTGGGCATCGTTCGGCGGCGTGAGGCCCAGATATTCCTCCATGCGGGCGTTCCACGCTTCGGGGAGGTCCTTCACTTCCAGGGAGCCTTCCATGAGGGCGATTTCCAGTTCCAGGCGCAACATGATGTGCAAGTTATAGGTAGCCTCATCCGCCTCTACCCGAATGAGTGAAGGCTGCACCTTGTTGATGCCCTTGTAGAAATCGTCCAGGCTGACATTGCCCAGTTGGGTAGGGAAAGTTTCCTTCAGGCGGGGGTAGAAGTGCTCCCAAAAGGCCCGCGAACGCCCGACCAGATTTTCCCACAGGCGCGATTGGGACTCATGCACGGCCAGAGAGGCGCCGTTGGCCAGCGGCGTGCGATCCAGCGCCGGGTCGATGCCTTGCTCGTAAAGCGCATGCCCGCCCTCGTGCAGGGTGCTGAACAAACCCGAAGCCAGGTTGTTCCGGAAAATCCGCGTGGTGATGCGCACATCCCCCATCCCAAAACTGGTGGTGAAGGGATGAGCCGATTTATCCTGACGGCCCCGTTGCCAATCATAACCAAAGCGCGTGATCACCGCCACGCCAAAATCCCATTGCTTCTGCTCGTCGTAATCGAGGTAGAGGAACCCATCCTCCACCTGGGGGCGTTCGGCGATGGCGCGGATCAACTCCACCTGTTGAGGGCGCAGGGCGACGAAAATCTCCTTTACCTGCGCCGTTTTCATCCCCGGCTCGAAGTCGTCCAGCAATGGATCGTAAATGTGATCGTAGGGGGCGAACAGGCGGGCATACTCCCGCTTCAGGTCCACCAACCGCTCCAGATAGGGGCGGAATCTGGCAAAGTCGGATTGGGCTTTGGCCTCTCGCCAGGCCATCTGTCCTTCTGAAGCGGCCTGGCTCATTTCGGCGACCAGTTCCGGGGGCACCCGGGTGGCTTTGTCGTACTTGCGCCGGGTGACCTTCACCAGGCGTGCCTCGTCGGAATCGGGATCCCGTTCGGCCACATAGGGTTGAAGGTCATCCAGCAATTGGCCAATTTCGTCCGAGGTGAACTTGATGTGCGCCAGACGGGAAAGCGTGGCCAGTTGCTGCCCCCGCTGCGCCGCCCCTCCCGAGGGCATGTAGGTTTCCTGGTCCCATCCCAACACCGCGGCTGCGCGGCGGATATCCGCCACTTCGCCGAGAAGTTCTTTCAAGCGTTGCAGTTTGGCTTGCATACAAAGGCTCCTTGGCAAGAATCCCAGACCTCATCTGGGAACACTTGATAGATTATACCAAAAAACGACGCCCTTGTGTTCTCTGCTCAATTGTGATAGACTGAGTGTGGGACCCAGTGCCCTGGCGGAGGAACCTGAAAATGGCCAACGAAAAAATCCTGATCATTGACGACGATCTCGATACCTTGAAGTTGGTGGGGCTATTGCTCCAGCGAAACGGGTATCAAATCGCTGCGGCCAAATCCGGTCCTCAAGGCATCCAAAAGGCACGCCAGGTCCACCCCGACTTGATTCTGCTGGATGTGATGATGCCGGGGATGGACGGCTACGAGACCGCCCGCCACCTGCGGGCCGACCCCGAAACCGCCTCCATCCCCATCATCATGTTTACGGCGAAAAGTCAACTGGACGACAAACTGGCTGGGTTCGAATCCGGCGCCGACGACTATGTCACCAAGCCCGTCCATCCTGCCGAATTGCTGGCCCGGGTGCGCCGGGTGCTCAGCCGCACCACCGGGCAATTGAGCGTCGAGCGCCCGGCAGCCACCGGGGGGTTGCGGGGCTTCGCCGCGGGGGTTTTGGGCGCCAAGGGAGGCGTTGGGGTCACCACCGTGGCCCTCAACCTGGGTATCGCCCTGCGCCAGGAAAGCAAAAACAGCGTGACCATCGCCGAGATGCGCCCGGCCCACGGCACCCTGGGCGTGGAACTGGGCTTTGAAAGCAACAACGGTCTGGGCAATCTGCTCAACCTGCCCATCGATCAGATCACCGAAACCCGAGTAGGCAACGAACTGCTGGTGTTCAATCCGGGGTTGCGGTTTCTCCTAGCCTCCGCCGACCCCGCTCAGATCGCCTTTTTCACCGAGGGCGCCAAAGCCGAACGGATCACCCACCATCTCAAAAAACTGGCCCCTTTCACCATCCTGGATTTGGGGCCGGGATTCCAGCCGTGGACGGCCAAACTGCTGCCATTGTGCGACCATTTGTTCATCGTGGTCGACAGTTTCCCCTCCACCTTGCGCATCGCCCAGGCCCTCATTCAGCACCTGGGGGCTCAGGGCTTCGGCACCGGGCGGCTGAGCGCCATTCTGCTCAACCGCACCCGCTCGGCCATGCAGGCTTCGGCCAGCGAAGCCCAACGCCTGCTGGGCATCCCCATCGCCAAGGTCATCACCCCTGCTCCAGAACTGGCCTACCAGGCCACCAAGAACCATGTCCCCATGATCATCCAGGCCCCCAACAGTCTGACCGCCTCCCAATTCAACGAAATCGCCAAATACCTGCACGAAGAGGTGTTGGTACGCGCATGAACGCTTTTCCCTTCGCCGACTCCCTGGACGACCTCATCCGCGAAGCCGCCGCCTACATTCGTCATGCCCGCTACGGCGTGGTGCTCACGGGAGCAGGTATCTCCACCCCTTCGGGCATTCCCGACTTCCGTTCCACCGGAAGCGGCCTGTGGGACAAATACGATCCTTTCGAAGTGGCCTCCCTGAACGCCTTCCGTCACCATCCGGAGCGGTTCTTCGAATGGGTGCGTCCCCTGACGCGGGAGATGATGAACGCCCAACCCAACCCGGCCCATTACGCCATCGCCCAACTGGAACAGGCCGGATATTTCAAGACCATCATCACCCAAAACATCGACGGATTGCACCAGCGCGCCGGGTCCAAACAAGTGATCGAAGTGCACGGCACCTTAAACACCGCCACCTGCACCCGCTGCTTCCGTACCTATCCCAAAGAGACCTTCCTGGAAGCTTTCCTCCAGAGCGGGGAGATTCCTCGCTGCCCGGAATGCGGCGGCATTCTCAAACCCGATGTGGTGCTTTTCGGCGAGCAACTGCCCTGGAAAGCCTGGTCGGCCGCAGAAAAAGCGGCCCGTCAATGCGACCTGATGTTCGTGGCCGGCTCCTCGTTGGAGGTCACCCCGGTGGCCAACCTGCCGCTTATCGCGGTCCAGAGTGGTGCCGCCCTCATCATCGTCAACCACACGCCCACCTATATCGACATTCGCGCCGATGTGGTGCTCCGGGGCGATGTCGCCAACATCATCCCGCGCATCGCTCAGGCCGTGCTCCAAAGTGAAAACGCCTGACCAGCCCCCCTATGCCTGCTCTCACTCGACGAGACGCTTTGAAACTGGGCCTGCTTTCGCTGACCGCCCTGGCCTGGCGCCCCTTTGCGCGCTGGTTCGGCCAGGGGCGCTCCCCCTTTGGCCCCGTTGCCCAATGGGCCCGTATCACCGTGGGCGGGGTGCCCATCTTCGCCGAACCCGACTTTCAGGCTCCCAGGGTGGGACACTTTCCCCGCGACACGCTGTTCCCCATCTTAGAGGAGGTCATCTCTCCGCATGGGCCGCCTTACAACCCCCGCTGGTATCGCACCTGGCGAGGGTATGTGCACACGGCCTACACGCAACGCGTGGAGTTTGCGCCGCAATGGTATCTACGGCCCACCCTGCCGCCTGGGGGGCAACCCGCCGAGGTCACCGTGCCCTACGCCCAGTCTTACCGCGTGGCCCAGCAAAAACCCTGGAAGCCGCTCTACCGCCTGTATTACGGCTCCGTGCACTGGGTGGTGGATTTCGTTCGAGAGCAGGGCAAAGGCTGGTTCGTGGTGGAGGACGATTTGCTCAAGGTGCGTTACGCCGTCCTGGCGGAGCATTTGCGCCTGCTCACCCCTGAAGAAGTGGCCCCGATTTCGCCCGATGTTCCCCCGTTGGCCAAGTGGATTCGCGTCTCCCTGAGCGAGCAGCGGGTTTACGCCTACGAGGGCCAGGAGATGGTCTTTCAGGCGACCATCTCTTCAGGCATTCCCTCGAACCTGCCCACGGACAACGGCATCCCCACCAAAACGCCCAGCGGGCGCTTCTTCATCACCAGTAAAGCCTTCGCCCGGCACATGGGCAACGGTGACCTGACCACGGCCCTGGAGGCCTACGAACTGCCCGGCGTGCCCTGGGTGGGGTTCTTCGTGGAAACCGGGGTCGCCTTCCACGGCACCTACTGGCACGACAACTTCGGTACGCCCATGAGCCACGGGTGCATCAACATGCACAACGAAGATGCCCGGTGGCTCTTTCGCTGGAGCACCCCCACCCTGAAGGCCCAGGCCGACTACTGGGAACCCTTCAAAAACGGGCGCGGCACCACCGTCATCGTGGAAGACTGACCCCGCGGGGTCAGAGCCCCACCCTCAAATCCGGAAAGAGAAAAAGCCCGGGAAGATGTTGCCTTCCCGGGCTTTTGGGTTCACCCCATGGGGGCTACTCGTCCCCGTTGAAGCGGAAAGCGATCTGCGACCAGGCCTTGTACAACTGCCAGCGCTGCTGCACATCCCGCTGAGCCTCGGCCAGCAGTTGCTCGGCGCGATCGGGATGGGTATCCAGGAGCATCATGTAGCGCCGCTCGTGGCGGATGTACTCCTCCAGAGAAATCTTGGGATCGCGCGAATCCAACTGCAGCGGCGGCAGATCCTTCTCGATGCGGCGCGGGTCGAAGCGCACCAGCGGCCAGTATCCCGAATCCACGGCCCGCTGTTGCTGCTCGGCGCCGTAGCGCATGTCGTAGCCGTGCTCGATGCAGTGGGAGTAGGCCACGATGATGGAGGGGCCGGGATAGGAGTCGGCCTCCAAGAAGGCCTTGACGGTCTGGGTGTCCTTGGCGCCCATGGCCACCCGGGCGGCATATACATTGCCGTAGGTCATCGCCAACAGGATGAGGTCTTTCTTCGGCAGGCCCTTACCCGCGGCGGCGAACTTGGCCACCGCGCCACGCGGCGTGGCCTTGGAAGCTTGGCCGCCGGTGTTGGAGTACACCTCGGTGTCCAGCACCAGGATGTTCACATCGAGGCCCGAAGCCAACACATGGTCCAGGCCACCGTAGCCGATGTCGTAGGCCCAGCCATCGCCGCCCACAATCCACACGCTCTTGCGCACCAGGGCGTGGGCCACATGCTTTAGGTCGAGCACTTCACGGGTGGGCTCCATCTGCTCCAGGCGCTGGAGCAAGAGGGCGACGCGCTGCCGCTGGGCCTTGATGCCCTCCTCGGTGGACTGGTCGGCGTTGAGGATCTCATCGACCAACTGATCGCCGATCTTCCCACCGATGCGCTGGAGCAGATAGCGGGCGTAGTCGGCCTGCTTGTCCAGAGCCAGGCGCATGCCCAGGCCGAACTCGGCGTTGTCCTCAAAGAGGGAGTTGGACCAGGCCGGGCCGTAGCCCTCTTTGTTGTAAGCCCACGGGGTAGTGGGCAGGTTGCCGCCGTAGATGGAGGAACAGCCCGTGGCGTTGGCCACATAGATGCGGTCGCCGAACAGGCGGGTGAGCAGGGAAAGGTAAGGCGTCTCGCCGCAGCCCGCGCACGCGCCGGAGAACTCGAAGAGCGGCTCCATGAGTTGGATGTCCTTGACCTGCGTATGCTTGAGTTGCTCGCGCGGCGGGTCAGGCAGGTTGAGGAAGAAGTCCCAGTTTTCGGCCTCCTGCTCGCGCAGCGGCGCCTGAGGCGCCATGTTGAGCGCCTTGCGGGTGGGGTCGTTCTTGTCCACCGCGGGGCAGACTTCCACACACAAAGTACAGCCGGTGCAGTCCTCGGGTGCCACCTGGATGGTGTAGGCCATGCCCTTGAACTGGCGCCACTTGGCCTCCATGTGCTTGAAGGTGGGCGGCGCGTCCTCCAGCAAGACCGGGTCGTACACCTTGGCGCGGATGACCGAGTGCGGGCAGATCATCACGCACTTGCCGCACTGGATGCACAGATCCGGCTCCCACACGGGGATTTCCAGGGCGATGTTGCGCTTTTCGTAGCGGGTGGTCCCGCTGGGGTATGTGCCGTCGGCCGGGAGAGCGCTCACGGGCAGGGCGTCGCCCTCGCGAGCGATCATCTTAGCGGTGACCTTCTGCACGAACTCGGGGGCCGTGGGCGGCACCGGCGGGCGCAGGTCGAAGGTGGCCGTCACCTTGTCGGGCACCTTGACCTCGTGGAGGTGCTCCAGGGCAGCGTCCACGGCGGCGAAGTTCTTGCGCACCACATCCTCGCCCTTCTTGCCATAGGTCTTGCGGATGGCCTGCTTGATCTTCTCGATGGCCTCATCTCGCGGCAGAACCCCGCTGATGGCGAAGAAGCAGGTTTGAAGGATGGTGTTGATGCGCAGGCCCATGCCCGTCTCGCGAGCCACCCGGTAACCATCGACCACGAAGAAGCGCAACTTCTTGTCGATGATCTCCTTCTGAATGGTCTTCGGCAGGTGATCCCAGACCTCGTCGGGGCCGTAAGGGCTGTTGAGCAGGAAGGTCGCCCCCGGCTCGGCCTCCTTGAGCACATCCATCCGCTCCAGGAAGGCGAACTGATGGCAGGCCACGAAGTTAGCCCGGCTGATGAGGTAGGTGGAGCGGATAGGCTTGGGGCCGAAGCGCAGGTGAGAGACGGTGATAGCCCCGGCCTTCTTGGAATCGTACACGAAGTAGCCCTGGGCGTAGTAGTCCGTCTCCGTCCCGATGATCTTGATGCTGTTCTTGTTGGCGCTCACCGTACCGTCGGAGCCCAGGCCGTAGAATACCGCGCGGATGGTCTCGGGGTCCTCGGTAGAGAAGGACGGATCGTAATCGATGCTGGTGTGCGTGACATCGTCGTAAATGCCCACGGTGAAGTGGTTCTTGGGGCTGGCCTTGGTCAGTTCGTCGAAGACGCCCTTGACCATGGCCGGGTTGAATTCTTTGGAGGAGAGGCCATAACGCCCACCGACCACCTTGGGCTTCTGAGCAAAGGGGGCCACCCCACGCTCGAAGGCCTCTTCCACGGCCGCCACCACATCCAGGTACAGCGGCTCACCGGTGCTCCCCGGCTCCTTGGTGCGGTCGAGCACGGCGATGGCCTTGACGGTGGGCGGCAACGCCTTGATGAAGTGCTCCATGGAGAAGGGCCGATAGAGGCGCACCTTGAGCACGCCCACCTTCTCGCCCATCTTTTCGGTGAGGTACTCCACTGTCTCGTGGGCCGTGTCGGCACCGGAGCCCATGAGCACGATCACCCGCTCGGCGTCCGGCGCGCCCACATACTGGAACAACTCGTAGCGCCGACCGGTCAATTCATAGAACTTGTCCATGTAGCGCCGGACGATCTCCGGTACAGCCAGATAGTAGGGGTTGACCGACTCGCGGGCCTGGAAGTACACATCGGGGTTCTGGGAAGTGCCTCGGATGAAGGGATGGTCGGGGTTCAACGCCCGATCCCGATGGGCCCGCACCAATTCATCGGAGATCATGGCCCCAATGTCTTCGGGCGTGAGCTGTTCAATCTTCCGGATCTCGTGGGAAGTGCGGAACCCATCCATGATGTGGAGGAAGGGCACCCGGGCCTCCAGGGTGGACGCGTGGGCGATGAGCGCCAGGTCCTGGGCTTCCTGGGGGTTGGCCGAGAAGAGCATGCCAAACCCCGTGGCGCGGGCGGCCATCACATCGGAGTGATCGCCAAAGATGGACAGGGCCTGCGCCGCCAAAGAGCGCGCGGCGATGTGGAAGACGGTCGAGGTCAACTCGCCCGCAATCTTGTACATGTTGGGGATCATCAAGAGCAGGCCCTGGGACGCCGTGAAGGTGGTGGTCAGCGCCCCCCCCTGCAAGGAGCCATGCACGGCCCCTGCCGCACCGCCTTCACTCTGCATCTCGACCACCCGGGGCACGGCGCCCCAGATGTTGGGTCGCCCCGACGCCGCCCATTTGTCGGCCAACTCGGCCATGGGCGAAGACGGGGTAATCGGATAAATGGCCACCACTTCGCTCACCTGGTAGGCCACATTCGCGGTGGCTTCGTTCCCGTCCACCGTGACAAAAGGTCGCTTAGCCATAAACTAACCTCCTCGACGTTCGGCGCAACTGAATTTGTCTAACGCCAAGAACAGACATGGCGGTCAAAACATGCTTCGCTTGATAGGAACCCACGACGCCGCCGAAGGATGCGCCAGGCTCCTAAGAGCTGATTATACTACCATTTTGACCTCCCCCTCTGCTTCCTTAAAAAGATAGGCCGGATATGGGAACCCCATCCCGGCCCAGAAAGCATGCCTTTTCCTAAAACATCAGGCTCCTTCGGCAAGCAGGCCCATCGCCCGCAGGTCCTCCAGCACTTGTTTGCTGTGCTCGGCGGGTTTCACTTTGGGATAGACCTTGCGAATGATGCCTTCAGGGTCGATCACATAGGTCACCCGCAGCACACCGTAGTATTCCCGACCATAGGCCTTCTTCAATCCCCAGGCGCCATACTTTTCGAGAACCTGGTGTTCGGGGTCCGAAAGCAACACAAAGGGCAGGTTATATTTGAGCTTGAACCTGGCATGGCGCTCGGGTGGATCGGGGCTGACACCAATGACCATCACCCCGGCGGCCTGATAGTCGGCGTAGTCGTCTCGAAAGCCGCAAGCCTCCTTGGTGCAGCCTGGGGTGTTGTCTTTGGGGTAAAAGTACAGCACTATCGCCCGACCGCGATAATCCGACAGACGATGGATCTGCCCGCTTTCGTCGGGCAAGGCAAAGTCGGGGGCTGGCGTTCCTTCGGGCAACAACATCCTCTTCCTCCTCAGTTACAAAATCCCGGCCCGGCGCAGGGCTTCCTCGATTTGCTCCAGGGTGGGCGGTTTGACGATAACGGTCAAAGCGCTGGTCTGCCGGGCGCGTTGATGGGCTTCCTGCTGGGCTTCAGAAGTGACCACAATCACCGGCACCACCTTCAGACGCGGGTCCCGTCGCAGGTAAAAGAGCACATCATATCCTTCGATGCCCGGCATGTGCAAATCCAGCAAGGATCACATCGGGACGAAACTTTTCCAGTTTGAACAGGCCCCCGGGGCCCGTAGGCCGCCTGGGGCTCGAGGCCCAAAAGCCGCAACATGGCACACAACGAATCGGCCATGGCGCGATTGTCGTCCACCACCAACGCCTTTTTCGCCATCGGTCACTCCTCAAGGCAACTCGGCCACCAGCGTCCCCATCACATCCACATCGTAGCCCGGCAGCGCGGCCACGGCCCGGCGAAACTCGGCGTCGTAGAGCAACTCCAGCAACGGGGCCAGCAAAGGACTGTCGTAGAACGCGGCGAGGATGACCAGGTCATACCGCTCGGTAAACAACGACACGAAGTCCAGCCCCAACGCCTGGGCTGCCGCGGGGATGCCCAAACCGCAATCGGCGCGTCCGGCGGCCACGGCCGCGGCCACAGCGAGGTGCGTGTACTCTTCTTCATTGTACCCCTGGACCTGCTCCGGGGAAATCCCCAGACGGCTCAGGTGGTAATCCAAAAGCACCCGCGTCCCCGCGCCCCGCTGCCGGTTGACAAAAGTCACATCGGGCCGGGCTAAATCTTCCAGGGAGCGGATGTTCTTGGGGTTGCCAGGCTGCACCATGAGCCCCTGCTGCCGCCCCACCAGCGCCACCACCTTGACCGGCACATCGGGCAAATAGCGGCGGATGTACGCCAGGTTGTACTCACCGCTCTCCGGGTCCAGCAGGTGGCTCCCTGCCAGGTGGGCCTCACCACGCCTCAGCGCCACCAGGCCGCCCAAACTCCCCACATTGGCCGAGACCAGCCGCCGCCCCCGTTGCGCCAGAAACTGGATCATCAGGTCAAGACTGACATCATGGGACCCGATGGCAAACAGCGTGTTCTCCAGTTCCTGCGGGGGGGTGTAAAGGCGCACGGTGACCTCGGTGCCTGCCTCGTAGCCTTGCAATCCCCGGGGCACGACCACAATGCCGTCAGCCCGGACCAGCGAGGTGATCAGCCCGGCCCCGCGGGCCAGGGGCGCGGCCAGCCAGCGTTCTCCCACCCGGCCCACCACCACGCGCACATAATCGTCATCGCCGGCAGGCGAGGCCAGTTTGCGGGTCAGATGGGCACGGAGGACAGGCGGCCGGTGAGGCGTGCGCCCCAGCCAGCGGGCCAGCAACGGCTCGACGAAAATCTCCCCGGTGAGGGCCGCCGAGGCCGGATAACCCGGCACGCCCACCACCGGCACCCAGCGCTTACCCGCCTGGATGAGCCCCAAAATCACCGGGTGGCCGGGCCGCACGGCCACACCGTGCACCAGCAGGCGTCCCAGGCTTTCCACCACCCGCGCGGTGAAGTCCTCCGAGCCCGCCGACGAGCCGGCGTTGACCAACACCAAATCATGAGTGCGCGCCGCCTCGGCCACCCGCGAACGGATAAGGTCAAAGTCGTCGACGCTGATGGGGTAGCGAGTTGGCTCCCCACCCCACTGGCGCACCTGCGCAGCCAGCACCACCGAGTTGTACTCGATGATGTCGCCGGGTTTGGGTTCCTGGCCGATAGGCACCAACTCGGTCCCTGTGGGCAAGATGGCTACTCTGGGTTTGCGGGCCACCGGCACCTCGGTATACCCGGCTCCGGCCAGGGCCCCCAGGTCCACCGGGCGCAACACCCGGCCGGCGGGGAGCACCAACTGAGTGGCCACGATATCCTCGCCGATAGGCCGCACATGCTGCCAGGGTCGGGCAGCCGCGCGGATGCGCAATCGGGCCGGATGGCGCGGGTCGGCCGCCAGGCCGTCCGCCTCGTCCAGCGGCTCCACCTGTTCGATGGGGATCACCGCGTTGGCCCAAATCGGGATGGGGTCGCCGGTGTCCACATACACCGCCTGCTCACCGTAGATCAGCATCAACGGTCGGGTGGGCATGGCGCCAAAAGTGTCGGTGGCGCGCACGGCAAAACCATCCATGGCCGCGGCATGGTAGTGGGGCGAGGAAATCCTGGCCCAAATCGGCTCGGCCAACACCCGGCCTACCGCCCGTTCGTCCAGGGAAATACGCTCGACGCCTAAAGGACCGTCCAGGCCCACTTCGCGCAGCGCTTCCCAGAAGCGGCGCTTGGCTTCGTCCAGCGGGATGTCGTGAAGATAGACGCTCATAAGGGCTCCGAAGTGTCAGGTATTCCAGTATCAGGTGTCAGGTGTTTACGAAGCCTTGCTCCAGCGACTCTGAACCTCCTCTGCGTTCTCTGCGCCTTCAAATTACCTCCAACACCACCTCAGCCCACTCCCCGGCAGCGATGCCCGTCGCATCGGCCGGCACTTTGAGCAGGCCGTCCGCCTCCACCAGGCGGAAAATGAGGTTGGACTTGTAGAAAATCGGCTCGGCCTCCCATCCCTCAAGCGTAGCCCGCAGCCGCACCGGCCACCAGTCCTCTCGGCCGGCCTCCGAGGGCAGATTGACCGTCACCCGCGCCCGCACCACAGGCCTGGGACGAAGCACGCGGAGGCCCAACAACCGCTCCAGCGCCGGGCGCACGAACAAATCGGTGTTCACCAAAGCGCTCACCGGGTTCCCCGGCAAACCGATGACTGGCTTCCCGTCGGCCACGGCCAAAATGGTGGGCCGTCCAGGCTTGGTCGCCACGCCGTGCACCAGCACGCCGGGCTCGCCCAGGGCATCCAACACCTCGGCGGTCATGTCGCGCACCGACGCCGAGGAGCCTGCCGTGACCACCACCAGGTCACACTCAGCCAACGCCCGGCGGGCCGCGTCTTCCAGCGCCTCCCGTCGGTCGGGGAGAATGCCATAAGTCACCGGTTCACCGCCCCAACGACGCACCTGGGCGCTCAGGGTATAGGTGTTCACATCCCGCACCTGACCAGGGCCCGGCATGGCCTCCGGGGGGACCACTTCGTCCCCCGTGGACAGGATACCCACCCGGGGTTTCCGGACCACGGAGACCTGCACCACCCCCAGGGCCATCAATCCCCCGATCTCGGCGGCCCGCAACCGGGCCCCCTGGGGGATGACCACCTCGCCCTGGGCCACATCCTCACCTAAGGCGATCACATTGTCCCCCACGGCCACCGGACGCAGCACCTCCACTTCGCCCTCCCGCGCCTGCTGGGTGTACTCCACCATTACCACGGCATCGGCCCCCTCGGGCAGCATGCCTCCGGTGTGAATCAACGCCGCCTGCCCAGGCCCCACGCGGAAGGTTGCCGCCGCGCCCATGGGCACCTCCCCCATCACGGTCAGATAGGCCGGGAGCGACTCCGAGGCCCCGTAAGTATCGGCCGCCCGCACCGCAAAACCGTCCACGGCCGAGCGCGGGAAGGGGGGCATGGGGTGCGACGCCGTGATGGGCTCGGCGGTCACCCGGCCCAACGCCTGAGCCGTGGGCACCCTCTCGGAGGGCAAACGGTGGGTAAGGTGCGGCAGCCAGCGTTGCCGCGCCTCTTCCGGGGGCAGCAAGTGCAAAAATTCGGGCATCCCGTCCTCCCAAACCAGGTTTCAATGCAACCAAAACCCCAAAGCCAACAAATACACCGTCAGGGCAAAGGTGGCCGCCGACAGCCGACGCAACCCGCTCCACAAGGGCTTCTGCCCCTGAGCCATGCGTTCCAACAGCCAAACCTCTCCCATGGCAGGGAACAGCGCCAACATCGCCGGCGCCCCCACCTCCCATGGCCACCCCACGAGCAAATCCAGCGCCAAAAACAGAAAGGCGCTTGCCAAAAAGAGATGGTGCAACATCAACCCACGCTGCCAGTCCACCCGCTGGAGAAGGTTACGCACCCCGTGACGCCGATCCCAGGCATAAGCGGGGAACTCACGGGCCAGTTGCACGGCCAGGTAAAGCGACATCAGGGGCACCAGAGCGAGACCCAAAAAGCGATGCCAGGCCCCCCATTGCAAAATGAACCCTGCCCAAGGGATGAGCCCCCCCATCGCCAACGCTGCGGCCCATTCGCCGTACCCGCTCACGGCCAGGCGCAGGGGTGGGATCGCGTAGAACACCCCCAGGCCGGTGAGCAAAGCCAGGGTAAACAGCGCCAGCCAGGGCGCACCCAACCATACCAGCGCGCTCAAA
This sequence comes from Anaerolineae bacterium, assembly GCA_011176535.1. Lineage (NCBI taxonomy): Bacteria > Bacillati > Chloroflexota > Anaerolineae > Anaerolineae bacterium. The sequence goes on from DUEP01000008.1 coordinate 18,654, forward strand.
GTGACCACCTGGGCGACCAGCAGGGCCAACGCCGCCCACAACGCCCGACGGCGGCCCGCCTCAGCGGCGCTCCAGGGCCCCTCCGGCGGGCTCTCATAACCCCGGGGGAGGGGCGTGGCAAACGCCTCGCTGAGAAAAAGCACCAACAACTGGCTCCACCAAACGCTCAGCAACCCCAACCAAAATCTGTTTCCCTCCACATCCCGGAGGAAATGCGCCATGCCGGCCCCTAACGCATAGGTCAACGCGCCCTCCACGAAGAACCAGGGGGCCAGCCAGGACAACCATACCCGCCAGGTGGCTGGGTGGCGCGTGGCATTCGATTCCGACAAGCGGGTCATCCAGATCTCCCTTTCTCAAACAGGCACCAGGGGTGCGTCTCTCATTTTACCGTAACTTTCGGCAGGCGTGCGGTGCCCTGGCCTAAGCCGCGTTGAAGGCCTGGCACCGCTTGCTTCGCTGTGCCCAGCGGGGCCATCCCGGAGCCAGATCTCCGGAAGCCAAAGCGGCACGAGCATGCCGCACTCCCAAAAACCCAAAAACATTTTCACCGTTGGGCAACAACCTCGCGTACGCCCGCCGTCATCCATGACCTGGCGTGATTTTGAAACGATTCGATTAACCTCTTTGTTTTAACATCCGCACTGCCCTTTGCGAAAACCGGGCAACATGGGTATAATGAACCCGTCTCCCATCCATGGATGAGCCGCAAGGCGGGGCCAGGGAAAAGGGAAGCGAGGCCACGGCAGCAGGAGCCTGTCCGTGGGGTCTGGCGTAAATTGCTGAGGGGTATGCATGGAAAACGGCAAGGATGTTTCAGGACGCATTCTGTGGATTGAAGGCCGAAGGGCAACGGTGCCCCCCTTTGTGGCCGCCGTGCGTCGCAAGGGGTACGAGGTCCACACCGTCCCCAGCGGGCAAAAAGCCCTGGCTGCCATGGCGTCCTTTCGCCCGCACCTGATCGTGCTTTATGCCGCTTCCTTTGCCAGCAGCGGTATACGCATTTCACGCCGGCTGCGCGAGGCCGCCCCCGACATCCCTCAACTCCTCATCCTGGGCGAAAAAGCGACGATCAATGGCAATCCCCCGGCCGACATCATCCTCCATCTCCCCTTCACGGCGCGCAAACTGCTCAATCGCATCTGCCGCCTGTTGCCCACAGATGGTCGGCGCATCCTGCGCGTTGGCCCCATCACCCTGGATGTGGACAACCGGCGGGTGCAATGCCTGGACAAGGACAGCCGACTGACCCCCCGCATGAGCGAACTGTTGCAAGTGCTGCTGGAAAATCCGGGCGTTCCCCTGCGCCGCGATGAGTTGTTCGCCAAGGTGTGGAAGACCGATTACACCGCCGATACCCGAACCCTGGATGTGCACATCTCCTGGCTGCGGCGCGCCATCGAACCCGATCCCAGCCACCCCCGCTTCATCAAAACCGTGCGTGGGATCGGCTATCAGTTAGACATCGATTGAAGCCAACGCAGTTCCTGACCGTCGCGCAACACCACCCGCACCGCCACGGTGCGGGTTTTCGTTTCCCCTTCGGGGAAAGGCAATATCCTGGGGAGGGGCTCCACCCCACGGAAAGGGCGCACTCCCTGGATCTGGCTGCGAAACACCTGCCCATCGTAATCCGGATCCACCTCCCAGGTTTCCACCGCCGCCCAATTGGGGGAGCGCAACGCAAGACCCTGGGCCGTCCTCTGCACCCCCCATCCCTGCGGAGGCTCAGGCGTCGGAACGGGGACCTGCCCCACACGCCACACCACAAAAGGCGGGGCCCCTGCCAGCACCAGTCGCTGGGCGGCGATATGAATGGCCCGCCACGAAGCATCCACGCCCACAAAACGGCGACCCAGGCGAGCCGCCACCACCGCCGTCGTCCCTGACCCCAGGAACACATCCCCTATCCAATCCCCCTCGTGCGACGAAGCCCGCAACACGCGCTCCACCAGAGCCTCCGGCTTCTGGGTCGGGTAGCCCGTCCGTTCCTTGTGCAACCGTGCCACCACCGGGAAATACCACCAGTCTTCGGGCACCTTGCCGCGTTTCAGGTCGGGCACCTTGCCAAAACCCGCCTTGGACGAGGCTTTGAAGGTCTCCACGGTGTTGGGATGATAGGGCACCCGTACTGCATCGGCGTTGAAGAAGTAATCGTCGCCCTTGGTATAGGCCAGGATGGTGTCGTGTTTGCGGTTGAAGGCCCGGCGAATGGGTGAAGGGCCATGATAGACCCACACGATTTCGTTCAATAGGCGCCTGGGGCCGAACAACTCGTCAAGCAACACGCGCACATAGGGCGCGGCGTGCCAGTCGAGATGGACATATAAGGTACCGTTGGGCGCCAGCAGGCGATACATAGCCTGTAAACGGGGCCACAGGAACGCCAGATAAGCGTCCAGGTCGGGCCATCGATCCGCATACCCTTCGGCCAGTTGCCAGGTTTCCGGCCGCCGCGAATCTTCGCCCCGGCCGACGCGCACAGCGTAACGTTTGTTGGTGAAAAATGGGGGATCAGTATAAATCAGCGGCACCCCCTGAGGAAACCGCTCAGCCAAAGCGCGCATCACGGCCAGGTTATCCCCCTGGATGAGCCACCCTCGCGGCTCGCCTGCCTGCTGTTGGGGATGCACAATCCGGTCCAGCACCAACGGCGCAGGCGAGGCTTCGGGCAAGGTTTCCTTTTCGCGAAATTGCAAAACGGGCATGGGCAAAGTTTACCATAGCGCTTCGTGCAGGTTTAAACACACAAGGGCCCTCTGAAGGGCCCAGGGCACAGTGGGCGGGACAGGACTTGAACCTGCGGCCTCTTCCTTGTAAGGGAAGTGCTCTAACCAGCTGAGCTACCCGCCCGCGCGCGAAATTATACCACAAGGGCGGTTGCCCCTTCTTGTCGCGGGAACGCGCAGGCAGGGTTTTCCTGGCAGCGCTTCCGGCGAAGCGCTGCCCTCAGGCTACCGCCGGACAAAACCGGCTATAATAAAAACCTCATCCTGTGCTCAAGGAGGAACCACCATGCGGGCATTCTTTCGCCTTTCTCTCGCCTTGATGCTGGGGGCTCTGCTGAGCCTGGTGGGTTGTAACGCAGCCACGCCGACACCTACAATGGTTGCCCAAACCTAACCCACCACGCCTACCCCTGCCCCCACGCCTCCGCCCAGCGTGGTCAAAGTCATCGGCACCTTTACTTACACCAACGACATCATCACCACCTACTATGTCGAGCACGCCGTGGCCCTGGTAGATATGTACGGCTTCATTATCCGCGACCAGGAATGGGAAATCCCGGTTACCTCGCAGGTGTTGGGCTACCTGAAACTCGACCCCGACAAAGAAAAAGGCACCTTCTTCGTCGAGCTGCCCGCCCAACCCGAAGGTCACTTTGCCGATGTGGACCACGACGGGAAAGAGGAAACCGGGGTTCAGGTGTTTGCCGTATCGTACTGGCCCAACCTGACGGGCGGCCCGTACTCGGTGGGCGACGATCGCTCCTACGGATGGCCCGTATATCTGGCATCCGTGCTTACGGACGAGGAGAACCACAACGAAGTCATCGGCGGGAAACTGATCGTCTGGGCGCCCGACGACCAGCAATCTTTCCCGGTAGGTTTTGGGGATGACGGCCTGCTCTTTACCGACGATGACCCCGTCAAACCCATCCCAGCCGGCTATACCGTGGTGGATCTGGATCAGGAGCCTTTTGCCTTCATCCGCCAACCTGAAGTCGAACTGACCCTTTACGAACCCAAATCCGCGGCCATCAAGGATTTCTCCGACCTATCCTACACGGAAGCCTTCGACCGGATGTTCGACTTTGCCCGGAAGAACTACGCCTTCAACGACATCCAGGGTAAAGCGCCTGATTGGGACGCTCTTTATACCGAACTGAAGCCGCGCGTTGAAGAGGCCGAAAAGCAAGAGGGCGCCGCCGCCTTTGCCCTAGCCCTCCGGGATTTCACCTGGGCCTTCAAAGACGGCCATGTTGGCATGAGTTGGACCCAGGACCTGTACAACCAGTTTCTGGCGGACACCGAGGGGGGCTATGGGTTCGCCATCCGCGAAACAGACGATGGGCGGTTCCTTGTCGTGTTTTTGCTTCCCGACGGGCCAGCCGCGCAAGCCGGCGTCCAAAAAGGTGCCGTGGTCACCGAGTTCAACGGCAAGCCCATTGAAGAGGCGTTGGCCGAGGTGAAACCCTGGTCCATGCCTTTTTCCACGGATTGGGCGCTGCGCTATCAGCAAGCCCGTTACCTGCTACGGGCCAAACCGGGTATGGAGGCCACAGTCACCTTCATCAATCCCGGCGAAGACGCCCCCCAGACCGTCACCCTGACCGCCATCGCCGAGCGCAACAGTTTTGCCTACACCTCCATTTACCATAACGCCCCCGAAAAGACCTACCTGCCCGTGAACTATCGGGTACTCGACTCCGGCGTGGGCTACATTCGCCTCAGCAGCAACTACGATGACCTAAACCTGATCATCCGCCTGTTCGAGCGCGCGCTCAAAGAGTTCCAGAAAGACGAGGTACCCGGAATCATCATTGACATGCGCTTCAATTCCGGTGGCGCTCCTCTGGGCCTGGCGGGTTTCTTCACCGACCAGGAAATTCCGCTCGGCCAACTGGAATACTACAACGAAAAGACCGGCCAATTCGAGGCCGAGGGCCCGCCCGACAAAATCCTCCCCAACGAACACCAATACCGATTCGACAAACTAGCCGTCCTGGTCGGGCCGGGTTGCTATAGCGCCTGCGAGATCGAGGCCTACGGCTTCAGCCAGGGGCCCGGCGCCATCGTAGTCGGGCAGTTCCCCACCTCCGGCACCGAAGCCGAGGTTTCGCGCGGCCAGATCAAGATGCCCGAGGGCATCTCCATGCAAATCCCCACCGGGCGCTTCGTGCTCCCCGACGGTTCGCTCTTCCTTGAGGGCCAGGGCGTCCAGCCCACGCTGCGGGTCCCGCGCAACGAACAAACCCTGCTCACCGACGAAGACGTGGTGCTTAAGGTGGCCGAAGCGTCCATCCTCAGGCCCTTGGGCGCCGGCATCACGCCCTCGGGACCGCCAGAAATCGTCAGCCCAGACAAAGCCGAAAGCATCCTCCTCAGCGGTGTGGACTTCCTGGAAGACAAGGCTCGCGAGAAGCCCTCACCAGAAGATTTCGCCAAGCCGGGCGTGGTGACTTACACCGTACCCATCAACCGCCCAGAGAAACCCATCGTGTGGGCGTACGGATGGTGCGCCACGGACCAGAGCACCCTGGAGGACAACTTCCAGCACATTCAACTCGCTTTCGTCCTGGACGACCAAGAAATTTCCCACGACCTGCTTTCCACCTACAAGTACCAGACGCGCGACGGACTGGCCTGCCACCTGGTTTACGCCGTCCTGCAAAACTGGCCAGCCGGCGAACACCATCTTCGGATTACGGCCACCTTCACCGCGCCCATCAACGACGGTCAGGACGACTACCCTGCAGGAGACTACATCCTGGAGTACAATGTGTTCGTCAAGCCATAAGAGTTCTGCCAAAAAAGCCCCCGCTCGGCTAAGCGGGGGCTTTTTATTTGCACCGTACACTCCTCAGGGGACACTGACCGAAGCGGTAAAGTTCCAGAACCAGTTGTAGGCGTAATACCCCGTGGTGGAACTTTGTAAGCGAATGGCGATCCGCGTCTGCCCGGCCAGCCCTGGCGGAATGGTGAAGGTGGTACTGCTCAGGTTGCCGCTGGCATCGGTGGTGACCGTGTCCACCACCCATCCCCCAATGCCCAGAGTGCCAAAGTAGTTCATCGTCACCATGTAAGTATCATTGGGTGGAAAGTTGTGGGGTTTGATGGTCACCGAAGTATCCCGCACTACATCGGATACATAGAAATACGGATATCCCGGCCAGGGGAGCACCACGCTTGAGCCCCCACTGGTGCCTCCTGAAGTTGTGTTGTTCCAGAACCAGTTGTAGGCGTAGTAACCCGAGGTTGGGCTTTCCAGACGGATGGCGATTTTCGTGCGCCCGGCCAAAGCCGCAGGGATGTTGAATGTGGTCTTGCTCAGGTTGCCGCCGGCGTCCGTGGTCACGGTGTCCACCTCAATGCCGCCGATGCTCAGGGTGCCGTACTCGCCCATGAGCACCTTGTAGGTATCGTTTGGCGTGAAGTTGTGCGGGTCAATGGTCACTGAAGTATCCTGAACCACCGTGGTGATGTAGAAATACGGATAACCCGTATAGCCCGGAATGCTGACTACTGTGTTGTTCCAAAACCAGTTGTAGGCGTAATACCCCGTGGTCGGGCTCTGTAAACGAATGGCGATCCGCGTCTGCCCGGCCAACCCGGCGGGGATGTTGAAAGTGGTCTTGCTCAGCGTCCCGCTGGCGTCCGTGGTGACCGTATCAACCACCCAACCACCAACCCCGTAGGTGCCGTAGTAGTTCATGGTCACCGAAAAGGTGTCGTTGGGAGGAAAGTTGTATGGCGAAATGGTCACACTGGTATCCGCCACCACAGAGGAAATGTAAAAATACGGATACCCTGTATAACTCGGGGTTGCTCCCTGAGCCAGGGGTCCCACACCGCCCAGGGCCACCGAGAGGGCGATGACCCCGGCCAACACGAAACGCCACCATCGCTTCATGATTCACCCTCCTTTGTATTGCCAAGAGCACCCATTGCTAATTTCAGGATACACGAAAGACGGGAAAACTGCAACAGGTGTCCAAAGCGGTGCCCATAGCGATCCTGACAGGCAGGCCCAGGGAAGTCGCCAACGCAGCCCCCAAACTCAAAAAGCCGCGCGGCGATAACTTGACACATTCGGGCGAACCTTTTATAATCCAGGCGCGTTCCTCGGTAGCTCAATCGGCAGAGCGGGCGGCTGTTAACCGCTAGGTTGCAGGTTCGAGTCCTGCCCGAGGAGCCAACGAAGCGGGCCAAGTGGCCCGCTTCGGCTTTTTTGGGCGATGGTTACCGCTTGTCCAGGGAGAGATGCAGCGTCTCAGGCGGCATATCTCACGGATGCAACCACCCCAACACCGCCCAGGTGATGCCCAATCCGGCCAACGCGCTGGCGGCCAACTGGCCATGGTATGCTTTTTGCGATACAGACGCGCCCAGGCCACCAGGGGCAAGGCCAGATACATCACGGCAGTCCCCCGTCCAAAGGCATAGACCAGCAGGATGGCAAACCCGCTCACGCTGACCATGTGCAGGCTGGTTTTCCAGAAGCTGGAAATGGTGAACATGGTGACTCCCAGCGCCACATAGACCAAGGCCAACGCCCAAACCAGCCGAGGCGCCCCACCCCACAGGAGCAGCACCAGCACAATACAGCATGGGCAACCCGGTGAGGATGAGAAAGGTCAATACAGCCCAGCCCACGCCACGCCATCCGCCGGCCTTCCACCCAATCAGGGGAAAGACCTACACGGAGAGCATGGAACTGTCAAAGAACACGGAAACCCAACGGGCCAAAGCAGAAGCGTGCATGATGTTCTTCTCCTGAGCCGTGATGTGATGATAAAATCTGAGCGACGATATACGGTCAGGATAAGGCCGCCTCAGCCAGGACATCTGCGGAAACTCGCTGCCCCCAGCGAACCTCCCCCACGCCGCAAGGTAAGGCAAAGCGCACCTCGCCAGCCCGACGCTTTTTGTCGCGGGATAGAAAAGCGATCACCTGGTCCCGATCCAGCCCCTGGGGCACTGCGGTAGGCAGGCCCAGCCCGGCCAACACGGCCTGCAAACGGTCGGCCCAGCCTGGCGCGGCCAGACCCAATTGCTCGGCCAGACGCGCCTCGATCACCAACCCGATGGACACGGCTTCGCCATGCCGCAACCCATAGCCTGCCGCAGCCTCCAGGGCATGGCCCACGGTGTGCCCCGCGTTCAGGACGGCACGGATGCCCCGCTCAAAGGGGTCTTCGGTCACAATCCGCACCTTGACGGCCAGGGCCCGCCGCACCACTTCTTCACGCCGTTCCTGCACCGCCGCCATCCCCTGCGCCAACAAGGCCCAAAGCGCAGGATCGCCGATGACGGCGTGCTTGACCACCTCGGCCAGCCCACTCCGCCACTCCGCGTCCGGCAAGGTCTCCAGGGCCGTGGGGTCCACCAACACCAGGCGCGGGGGATGAAAGGCGCCCACCAGGTTCTTCCCCTGGGGCAGGTCAATCGCCGTCTTGCCGCCCACCGAGGCGTCCACCATGGCCAGGAGCGAAGTGGSCAGGTTCACCCAGGGGATGCCACGCATGAACGTGGCCGCGGCGAACCCCGTCAGGTCCCCCACCACGCCGCCGCCCAGGGCCACGACCAGACTGTGGCGGTCCAGGCCACGCTCTAACAAAAAATCCCACACTTGCGTAAGGGTGGCCAGGGACTTGGTGCTTTCGCCAGGGGGCAAGGTCAGGAGATGGACGGCAAACCCGGCGCGGCGCAGGGCATCGGCCACAGGATCAGCATACAGGGCGGCAACCTGCTCATCGGTGACCAGGGCCACGGCGGGCCGCTCAGGGAAGCGGGCGGCCAGTTCCCGGCCCACCTGAGTCAGCCCCCCGACGCGCACCAGCACCTCGGAAGGCTGTTCGCGCATCTTCTGTCGAAAGATGCCGGCCTGGATTTGTGCCTGCCAGGCCACCTCGGCGGGGTTCAGTGTGTCCACCGTCACCCGGCGCGCAAAGGAGGCGTAATGGGCCGCCCGTGCGGCCAACAGGCGGCGCAATGCCCCCTCATCCTCCCCAGGCAACAGGGGACGCCCGCCACGCTGGGCCTTCACCCGCTGCGCCAGCGTCTCTGGAGAGGCTTGCAGCAGCACCACCGGGCCGTGGGCCTCCACCAAACGCCGCGAGGGGGCGTGGAGCAGGGCACCCCCTCCCAGGGCCAGCACCGCCCCTGGGGTTCCGGCATAGGCTTCGACGAGGTCCTGCAGGGTTTGGGCCTCCAGGGCGCGGAAGCCCTTTTCCCCCTGGCGCTGAAAAATAGCCGGGATGGGCATCCCCGCCCGCGCCTCAATGGCGCGATCCACATCCACCAAAGGCCATTCGAGCCGGGCGGCCAGATGACGTCCCACTGTGCTTTTGCCCACCCCCGGCGGGCCGTAGAGAAAGATCAGCATGGCGTCGCTCCAAAAGCCACGGCCCGGCAAGGGCCGGGCCGTGGAAGGTCATGCAGCGGCTTCGCCCGGCTTACGCCGGAACCAGGTACGCCATTCGCGGTTCTCCCAGATGACCAGGATGGGCGCCGCGTTAAGAATGGAGGAGTAGGTACCGCTGAAGATACCCACCAGAAGGATGATCACGAAATGGCGGATGGTCACGCCACCGAAGAGGGCCAGGGCCAGCAGGGTAAGCATCACCGTCAACTGGGTGTTGATCGAGCGGTCCAGGGTCTGGACGATGGAGTGGTTGACCAGGGTTTCATATTCCAGCCCCCGGTAAATGCGGGAGTTTTCCCGAATGCGGTCGAAGACCACGATGGAGTCGTGCACAGAGAAGCCAATGACGGTGAGCAGAGCGGTGAGGAACATGGCATCGGCCTCCCAGCCCAGGAAGTGCCCCAACATGGCCTCCACCCCCAGGGTGACCGCCACATCGTGCAACATGGCCAGAATGGCGGCCACGCCGTAGCGGAAGGCGTTGGGCACCCCCCGGAAGGCGTAGGTCAGGTAGAGCAAAATGGCCAGGGCCGAGAGCGCCACGGCCCCGGCAGCACGGGTGGCCACCTCTTTCCCCACCGAGGGGCCAACATGGATGAACCGGCGCACCTCCACCTGGTCGTTGAAGCGCTTCTCCATCTCGGCCACCACCTGATTGGCCTTGGCTTCGTCGATGGGCTTGGAGCGCACGATGACCGAGTTGTCCACCGAGGTTTGCACCACCGGGTCGCCGATGCCCAGGTCGGTGTAGAGGGCAATGACCTCGGCTGGCTGAGGCGCCTGGTGGGCGAAACGAACCTCCAGCAGACTGCCGCCCGTGAAGTCAATAGCCAACGGCAGGCCCCAGAGGGCCAGAGCCAGCATCCCCGGAATGATGACCAGGAACGAAAGCAGCAGGAACCAGTAACGTTTGCCGACGATATTCATTTGGGCCTCCGCGTTAGATACCGAACCACTTGGGGTGCTCGGCAAACTTGATGCGATCCAGCAAGGTGTGGAGATAGACGCGGGTCACCGTAATGGCGGTGAACAGGGAGACCCCCACACCCAGCGCCAGGGTGAAGGCGAAGCCTTTCACCAGGCTGGCGCCATAGGCGTTGCCGAACCAGTACAAAATGGCCGTGGTGATCAGGGTGGAGATGTTGGCATCCCGAATGGACGGCCAGGCTCGATGCCAGCCCAAATCAATGGCGTTGATCAGCGCATGGCCGGCGCGCAACTCTTCCTTCATGCGCTCAAAAATGAGGATGTTCGCATCCACGGCCATGCCGATACTCAAGATGAACGCGGCGATCCCCGGCAGCGTCAGGGTCACCGGGATCCACTTGAACAGAGCCAGGGAGAACAAGGCGTAGGTGATCAACGCGATGTCGGCCACCAGGCCCGGCAAGCGGTAGTAGAGGGCCATGAACAGCAACACGATCCCCAGGCCGATCAACCCGGCGACCAAAGAGCGCTGCAGGGAGTCCTCACCCAGGGTGGGGCCAATGGTGCGGCTCTCGGCCACCTTCAGCGGGATGGGCAGGGAGCCGTACCGCAGTTGGATGGCCAGATCGTTGGCCGACTCGTAGGTGAAGTTACCGCTGATCACGCCGCGACCATCGGTGATGGGCTCACGGACCACGGGCGCGGAGATGATGGTCTTATCCAGGGCGATACCCAGATACTCGCCCACATGCTTGCTGGTGAAGTCGCCGAAAATCTTGGCCCCTTCGTCGGTGAGCACAAAGGCGATCTGATAGCCCTTTCCCACCTGATCCGCCTGCACGGTCACGCTTTTCAGCGCCGCACCGGTCATCACCGTGTGATACACCTTGGGCTGAGGCGTAGGCGAGGGCAGGGCCGTGGCTTCGCCGGTCAGCGTGGCCTGGGGGGGCGCCGTAGGCGTGGGAGTGGCCGGGGTCGCCGTCCCACCCAGGTCGGTCTGGACCACTGTTCCCGGGGGCAGGTATTCCTTCCCCAACGCCACGAACTCCAACACGCCCGTCTTGCGGATGGTGCTCAGCGCCCGTTCGGGGTCCGTTTCGCCCGGGATTTCGACCACGATGCGGCAGTTTTCCGCCAGTTGCACCACCGCCTCGGACACGCCCAAGGCGTTGACGCGCTTCTCCACGATGACGCGGGCGGTGGTCATTGCCTCGGGGTCCACCTGGTCACAAGGCATATCCGCTTCCAAAAGCGCCTGAACGCCTCCACGCAGGTCCAGGCCGAGGTGGAAGTCCAGCGGACGGTCGTAGTTGATGTTTCCCCAGTGAATGTGGATTCCCGGGTTGTTCGGCCACACAATCCAGGCCGAAAAAGCGGTGAGGAGCAAGATCGGGATCAGCCAGCGTCGATATTTTTCCATCAATGAAGCCTCCCAATAAGCATCGCCTGCGCGAGGCGCAGGACGGAGGGATTATACCACCATCCCCTCTCTCGCATCTTTCAATGAGGCACGAAAGGGCGATAGGCCTCCCACACCTGGGGGGCCTTTTCGCGGGCGCGGGCGGCGATGGCTTCCTCGTCCAGGGTGAGCAAGGCCCCGTCGCGCATCAACACCCGGCCGGCGACGATGGTGGTCGTGATCTGCCGCTCGTAGGCACCAAAGAGGAGGTGCCAGGGCAGGTTCTCAGGGGTGACCGGCGTGTGGGGATGCCAGTCCACGAAGATCAAATCGGCCGCGGCGCCCCTGGTGAGCCGGCCCAACGAAACTCCGGGGAAATATCGCTCGGCCAGCGCCCGATTGTTCTCCACGGCGATGCGCATCACGGTGTTACCGTCCATGCGCCGGGGATCGCCAGCGGCCAGTTTAGGCAACAGGTACGCAAAACGCATCTCTTCCCACATGGCGTGGGGGAACCCATCGGTGCCCAGCACCACCCTGACGCCCAGGCGCAACATCTCTTCCACGCGGGCCGCGCCCACGGCGTTGTTCATGTTCGAGCGAGGCTGGTGGCTCAGCCAGGTGCCCGTCTCGGCCAGGTGAAGCATTTCGCGGGCGTCGATGTGCACGCCATGGGCCACGATGGTGCCCTCGCCAAGGATGCCATGGCGGCTCAGGCGGTCGGCCGCCCGCTCCCCGGTGCGCCGGAGGCTGTCGTCCTCGTCGGCCGGATGCTCCGCCAGGTGAATGTGGAAACCTACCTCGGGCGGGCAGGCCTCGCGGGCCGCGGCCAGGGTGTCCTCGTCCAACGTCAGGCTGGCGTGCAGGCCAAAGGTGGCCGCCAGACGCTGCTGAGGCGTACCATAGGCGGGGTCGCGGCGCACACGCTCGGCGAAGCGGCGATTTTCCTCAATGGCCGTCCGGGCTTTGGCTTTGCCGTAGCGGTCGGTGACCTCATAGGCCAGCACCGCCCGTACGCCAGCCCGTTGCACCACCTCGGCGATCACATCCAGCGAGCCTTCCAGCGCGTTGGGCGAGGCGTGATGATCGAAAAGCGTGGTCACGCCGTTGCGGATGGCGTCCACCAGCATCACCTCCGCCGAGAGGCGCACAGCCTCCTCGTCCAACGCCTGGTCCAGGGGCCACCACAGGCGCTGCAGGATCTCGGGGAAATCCTTCGGCGCCGGGCCGGGAATGGCCATCCCCCGGGCAAAAGCGCCGTAAAAATGCGTGTGCGCACAGATTTGCCCCGGCATCACCCACTGGCCGCGGGCATCTAGCCGTTCCTCTGCGGGGTAACGGGCCTCCATCTCGGCACTGGGCCCCAAATCGGTAATGATCCCATCCCGCACAAGCAAAGCGTGGTCGGGCAACAACCGCCGCTCCTCGTCCCAGGTGACCAACATCGCATGGGTCACTAACATCCGTCTCCTCCTCCGTTGAGATTAGGGGGAACCAGGGCCCTCCAGGGCCTGCCGAATCCAATCTACATAGGCATCGTCCCACACTACCACGGAAGCCACATGAGGCTCCCGCCCGATGAAAACCCAATCCATAGTGGGCCGAACCAAATCCGTGGGTACGGGAAGGACCTCCGGGGTCCGGCCCGCGGCCACAAAGGCTCCGTAGAAGCACAACAACCGGGCCACATCCTCCGCGGGGATGTCGGTAAGCACGGCGGAGCGCAGCGTTGCCACAATCTGGGGCAATTGCGTGAAGGTCTCCGGATCGGCCAGACTGCGCAGAATCCCCTGAATCACCCACCCCTGCCGTTCGGCCCGAACGAAACCCGGACGATCCATCCGCGCCCGAGCCAGGGCCAGGGCCTGGCGGCCGTCCAGAAGGTAATGTCCCGGCTCAAAGTGGGCGCCGGAGGCCCGATCATGAATGGCATAGGGGATATCCACCGGGATGCCGCCGATGGCGTTGATGGCGTTGACGAAGGCCCGGAAGCCCCGTAAATCCACGGCCACATATCGGTCCACAGGCACCTTGAAATTGTAGGCGACGGTGTCTGCCATCAGACGCACACCCCCACTCAGGGCCCCCCCGCCGCTCATCAGGGGCGTCCCCAGGAAGTAGGCCGAGGTGAGTTTGATGGGGCTGGGATAGGCGCTATCCCAAGGCAGGTCCACATAGAGATCGCGGGGCAAGGGCACCACCACCAGGCGCAGGTGGGCAAAATCCACTCGCACCAGGCGGATGGCGTCCCCCATGCCAAAACGGAAGGTGGGCGAAACGCCCAGCACCAAAAAGGTCATCTGCGCCGGGGCGTGACAGAATCCCGTGACATCCACGGCTTTGGGAAGCGGGGTTGGCGTGACGGAGCCCTGGGCCGCACCCCCCGCGCCAGGGAAGGCCAGTGTAGTCAGCACAATCACGAACATCACCCCAGGCCACCACAGTTTGCCCCTCACAGGTCACTCCTCCGGGGTCGGCGTGGGCGGGAACCACACCGGGAAAATATAACGCAACAGTGGGCGTACCTCTTCGGGCACCGTCCCCTCCAACACCCGACCATCGGGCAAAAAGTAGGCAAAGGCTAAGCGCACCACGCCGCGCAGGCTGCCCAAAGGTTTGCCATAGCATACCACGGCTTTCTCTTGCTGGCGCTCCGGCAAGGGCGCGCAGGCCAACTGCATCCCGTTGATGCGCACCTTGAGCGCAGCGGGGTAGCGGGCGTGAAAGAAGACATAGCGCAACACGCGGTCGCCACCGCGGTCCACCCAGGCCCAACCCCGCAAACAGAGGTCGGTGGACGCCGCCGTGCACTCGCCCAAGAAAAAGACCGGCTCCGGCGTCACGGTGGGAGTGAAGGCCACCTTGGGCGACGGCTGGGGGAACGGCGAAGCAACCGGGCCAGGCCAGGGCGTTGGTGAAGCCGCCACCGACGCCCTGGCCGTCCATAGTCGGGTAGGCGAGGGCGCGGCCCAAGAGACCGTGGGCGCCGCAGTGGGTGCGGCTGTGGGCGCAGCGCGGGTCACACACCCCGCCGCGATCCCCAACACCACCGCCCATACAAGCCGCCACCAGCCCCGGGCCATCCGTGCGCGTCGTCCATCCATGCCGCCTCCACTCCCTTCGGGTCGCCCAGGGTTCATTTTACCCCGCTTTCCCCCTCGTTTCGGCTATAATAGGCCTATGAGTCCCAAAACGCACCATCAACTCACCCATCTGGACGAAAAAGGTCGGGCCCGGATGGTGGATGTAGGCTACAAGCCCGACACCGAGCGCGCGGCGGTGGCTAAGGGCGAGGTCCACATGCGCCTCGAAACCCTGGCCCTCATCCGCCAGGGTGCGCTGAAAAAAGGCGATGTGCTCACCGTGGCCGAAATCGCCGGGGTGATGGCCGCCAAGCGCACCAGCGACCTCATCCCCCTGTGCCATCCGCTGCCGCTCACCCAGGTGACCGTGGAGATCGCCCTGCGTGACGACCTCCCCGGCGTGGAGATCACCGCCACGGCCCGCACGGTAGGGAAAACCGGTGTGGAGATGGAAGCCCTGACCGCCGTCAGTGTGGCCGCCCTCACCGTTTACGACATGGCGAAGGCCGTGGAGAAGACTATGCGCATCACCAACATCCGCCTGGTGCGCAAGAGCGGCGGTCTGAGCGGCGATGTGGTCAACGAATAACCCTGCCACCCTGCCTCAATCTTTCCAGCCCCGAGGTAAAGCCTATGCCTCTTTATCGCCTTCTGTTTTTCGCCACGCTGCGTGAAGCCAGCGGCACCAAAGCCACCGAGATCGAACTGCCCTCCCCGGCCACCGTGGCCGACCTGAAGCAGGCCCTGGTGCAACGCTTTCCCAATCTGGCGCCTCATCTTGACAACACCATCGTGGCCTTCAACTACGCTTACGCTTTTGACGAAGATACGCTGCCCGAAGAAGGCGGCGAAGTGGCCCTGTTCCCGCCGGTCAGCGGCGGCAGCGACGAGGAGACGACGCAGGATACAATCCGGATTACCGTCATTTTCTTCGCCGCCTTGCGCGCCATTACCGGCCACAGTCGCCTGACGCTGGAACTCCCCAAAGGCAGCACGGTGGGCGACCTCAAGCGCCTGCTATTGGAACGCTGGCCAGACCTCAAACTTTCCCTCGACGGCATCGTGGTCTCCATTGGGGAACACACGGCCGAAGACGAGGAAGTGTTGCCCGACGGCGCTCAGGTGGGTTTGTTCCACCCCATCGCCGGGGGAAGCGAGGCGGAGGAAGAAGAACCGCCTACCGTGTGCCTGGTACTAGGAGGCGAACTGGATACCGACGCCCTCATCGCCCGCATCGTGCGCCCGACCACCGGGGCCGTGGTGTCCTTCACCGGCGTGGTGCGCGCCATCACCCGCCGGGGCAAGCCGCACGAAACGGTGCGCCTGGAATACGAAGCTTACCGCCCCATGGCCGAGGCCAAGATGCGGCAAATCGCCGGGGAAATCCGCGCCCGCTGGCCCGAGGTGGAGGGCATCGCTTTGGTGCAGCGTATCGGCGTCCTGCCCCCTGGAACGCCGACCACCTTCGTGGCCTGCGCCGCCCCGCACCGCAACACCGGCGTCTTTGAGGCCGCCCGCTACGGCATCAACCGACTGAAAGAAATCGTTCCCGTCTGGAAAAAGGAAGTCGGACCCGACGGCGAAACCTGGGTCGAGGGGCACTATCACCCCCAACGCGGTGACTGAGGAGGACCATGCTACCCTGGAAATGCAGCAACTGCGGCGAACCCTACCCTGAGGAGGCGTTGCCCTACCGTTGTCCCCGCTGCGGAGGCGTGTTCGACCGCGCCCTGCCCCTGCGCTACGACCCAGGGGCCATCGACACCCGGCAGCCCGGCCTGTGGCGGTTCGCCCCCCTTTGGGGTTGGGCGGCCGACATCAAACCGGTTTCCCTGGGCGAGGGCAACACGCCCCTGATGTGGACCCAGGGCTTTGACCGGCAGGTGGCGCTGAAACTGGAGTACCTCAACCCCACCGGGTCGCACAAGGACCGGGGCACCGCTCCCCTGGTAGCGCTCCTCAAAGACTGGGGCGTCAACGAGGCCTTGGAGGATTCCTCGGGCAACGCCGGGGCCTCTTTTGCCGCTTATGCAGCCCGGGCGGGCATCCACGCCCGAGTCTTCGTTCCGGCTTATGCTTCGGGCCCCAAACGCGCGCAAATGGCGGCTTATGGCGCCGAAGTGATCCCCGTGGAAGGGCCACGCTCGCGGGCGGCCGAGGCCGTGCGCCAGGCCGCCCAGGCCGGCGCCGTGTATGCCAGCCACGCCCATCTACCCTTCGGCCTGGACGGCTTTGCCACCATCGCCTGGGAACTGGCCGAGCAGATGGACACGCCGCCGGGTACCATCGTCGCGCCGGTGGGCCAGGGCAGCCTGCTCCTGGGCATCGCCCGCGGCGCCGAGGCCCTGGTGCGCGCCGGGGTGTGGCCCAAGATACCCCTGCTGGTCGGTGTTCAGGCGCTGGCCTGCGCGCCCCTCTACGCCCTGGCCCGCGGCGGCCGCGAGGCCCTGGCCTGGGTCACCGAAGGCGAAACCCTGGCCGAGGGCGTGCGCATCCTGCGACCGGTGTGGGGCGACGCCTTGATGGATTTCCTGAGCCGGACCCCCGGCGCTTTCGTCGCTGTGGAAGAGGAGGCCATTTGCCAGGGCCGTGAGGAACTGGCCCACCGGGGCTTCTATGTGGAGCCCACCTCGGCCATCGTGTGGGACGCCTTAGCCCAGATCGCCTCCTGGGCGCCGGAGCCCATCGTGCTCATCCTCACCGGCCACGGCCTCAAAGCCTCCTGAAACACCCCCCACCTCACGGAGAGAGCCTTTATGACTCACGAACGCATCGTCATCACCGGCATGGGGACCGTCAATCCGGTGGGCCATTCGGTCCAGGAAACCTGGGAAAATATCCTCGCCGGCGTTTCCGGCGTGGGGCCCATCACCCTGTTCGACGCCAGCGACATCCCGGTGCGCATCGCCGCCGAAGTCAAAGCCTTTGACCCTGAAGCCTTTGGCCTCTCGCGCAAAGACGCCCGCCGGATGAGCCGCAACCAGTTGTTCGCCCTGGCCGCCGCCCGTGAGGCCATCGCCCAGGCCGGGCTGGACGCCGACCGGCTGAATCCGGAGCGCATCGGTGTGCTGGTCTCTTCGGCCATCGGCGGGCTGGAAGCCATTGAGGCCAACATCCGAACCATGATCACCACCGGGCCGCGGCGGGTCAGCCCCATGGTGATCCCCATGCTCATGCCCAACGGCGCGGCCGGGCTTACCGCCATGCGCTATGGCTTCCAGGGGCCCGCGCTGTCCATCGATTCCGCCTGCGCCACGGGCATCGATAGTCTGGGGATCGCCTGGTATCTCATCAAAGCCGGCGTGATCGATGTAGCCGTCGCCGGCGGCACCGAAGCCACCATCACGCAATCGGGCGTGGTGGCCTTCGACCGCACCGGGGCCATGTCACGACGCAACGAGGATTACCAGCACACCCCCCGCCCCTTCGACAAGAACCGCGACGGGCTGGTCATGGGCGAGGGGGCCGGGGTGCTGGTCATCGAGCGCGAAAGCCACGCAAAGGCCCGCGGGGCCGAAATCCTGGCCGAACTGGCCGGTTACGCCGCCACGGCCGACGCCTACCACATCACCTCCCCGCACCCCGAAGGCGACGGCGCCATGCGCGCCATCCGCGACGCCCTGGCCTCGGCCGGCGAGCCGCCGGAGGCCGTGGACCACATCAGCGCCCACGGCACGGGAACCCAACTCAACGACGCCATCGAAACCAAGGCCATCAAGCGCGCCCTGGGCGAGCACGCCTACCGCGTGCCCATCTCCTCCACCAAATCCATGACCGGCCATATGATGGGCGCCACCGGCGGCCTGGAGACCATTTTCTGCGTTCAGGCCATCCAGGAGGGTGTGGTGCCGCCCACCATCAACTACGAGACCCCCGACCCAGAATGCGACCTGGACTATGTACCCAACGAACCGCGCGAGGTGCCGGTTCGGGTGGCCCTGAACAACGCCTTTGGCTTCGGCGGCCACAACGCCGTGATCGTGGTGCGGCGCTATGAGTAGGCCCCATCGAGTATAATTGCCGCTGTTCGGGCCCTGGGGCCGTCCCCTGTCCCAGGGCCCTCACCCGCATCCTGAACCCATGGAGCCCCAGCGCCCCACCCCACTCCGTTGGGTCGCTGGTGCTCCCTGAGTTCCTCAGGGAGGTCGCGCTATGCTCTCACCCCAACGCCAGGGGGAAACACCCTATGACTTTGCCCGCCGCCTGGGATTGACCTTCAAGGATCCACGCCTGCTCGTGCGGGCCTTGACCCACCGCTCCTACCTCAACGAGCATCCCGAAGCCCTGGAAGACAACGAGCGCCTGGAATTTCTGGGCGACGCGGTGCTCGACTTTCTGGTGGGCGAATGGCTGTACCACCACTTCCCCGAAATGCCCGAAGGCGACCTGACGCGATTGCGGGCGGCCTTGGTGTGCCGCGACCAACTGGCGGCCTTCGCCCACCAAATCGAGCTGCATCGGGCGCTGCTCCTGGGCCACGGCGAAGAGGCCAACGGCGGGCGCAACCGCCCCACCACCCTTTCGGCGGCCTTTGAGGCCCTGGTAGGGGCCCTCTACCTGGATCAGGGCATCGAAGCCGTGCGTCGCTTCCTCCTGCCTTTGCTCGAACCAGCCATGGAGCGCATTCTGGAAGCCCGCCTGGACGAGGACCCCAAGAGCCGCCTGCAGGAATGGGCCCAGGCCCAGGGCTACCGCGCGCCTACCTACCACATCCTGGAGGTGCGCGGCCCGGACCATGCCCGCGAATTCGACATCGAGGTCCGCATCGAGGGTCAACCCTACGGGCGGGGAAAAGGCCCTTCCAAGCGGGAGGCCAGCAAATCCGCCGCAGCGGATGCCCTGCGCAAACTGGGGCTGGCTTGAAAAAACGCGCGCTGATTTTGGCGGCAAAGCCGCCAAAATCAGCGCACTCATTGAGGAGGTCCCGTTGCCTTTGCGCCTGAAATCCCTCGAACTTCAGGGATACAAAACCTTCGCCAACCGCACCCGGTTCGAATTCGGCGAACGCATCACGGCCATCGTCGGCCCCAACGGATCGGGCAAATCCAACATTGCTGACGCCCTGCGCTGGGTGCTGGGCGAGCAGGCCTACTCGGCCCTGCGCGCCCGGCGCACCGAGGACATGATCTTCGCCGGGTCGGAACATCGCCCCCGTGCCGGAATGGCCCAGGTGACCGTGCTCTTCGACAACAGCGACGGTTGGCTCCCCGTGGATTTCAGCGAGGTCTCCCTCACCCGCCGGGCCTACCGCGACGGCGAAAACGAGTACCTGCTCAACGGGCAGCGGGTGCGGCTGCGCAATGTGAACGAGTTGCTGGCCCGCGCCGGGCTGGCCGACCGCACCTACACCTTCATCGCCCAGGGGGTGGTGGACGCCTCGCTCAGCCTGAGCGCCGTGGAGCGCCGGGCCATGCTCGAGGAGGCCGCTGGGGTAGGCCTTTACCGCTCCCGGCGCGAAGAGACCCTGCGCCGCTTAGAGACCACCCGCCGCAACTTGGATCGGGTGCTGGACATCCTGGCCGAACTGGACCCCCGGTTGCGCAGTCTCTCGCGGCAGGCCCAGCGGGCCCGGGAATACGAACAGGTGCAGGCCGACCTGCGCCTGATGCTGCGCGACTGGTACGGTTACCACTGGCATCGGACGCAAAAGCAATTGCTGGACGCCCGCCACTGGGCCGAGGCCCAGGCCCGGCGGCTGGAAGAGGCCCGGCAAAAAGCCCAGCAATGGCGCGCCAAAGTGCGCCAGGAGCGCCAGCGGCTGGAGGCTCTGCGGCAGCAAATCAGCGCCTGGCATCGTGAACTGGCGGCGCTGCACGCCCAACGCGAGGAGCAGAGCAAGGCCCTAGCCGTGGCCCAGGAACGGTTGCGCACGGCGCAGGCCCAGCAGCGCGACCTGCACCTGGAAAGCGACCGGCTGACCGAGGAAATCCGGCTGCAGGAGGAGCACGTGGCGCAGGCCCAGGCCGAAATGGAAGCCCACGAAAAGCAGCTGGCCGAGGCACGTCACGCGCTGCAAGAGGCCCAGACCGCCCTTCAGGACCGACGGGAGGAGCGCCGACGCTGGCAGGAAGAACTCCACACGGCCCGCCAATCCCTGGAGCGGCTGGAGCGGCGTCGGACGGGCCTCGCCGCCCAGCAAGACGCCCTGCAAGGCGAAGCGCAACGGCTGGCCGAGGACCTGAGCCGCACCGAGGACCTGCTGGCGCAATTGACCGAGCAGCAGCGACGCACCCGCCAGCAGTTGGCGCAGGCCCAACAGGCGGCGCAGGCCGCTGCCCAGGCATTGGCGCAGGCCCAACAGGCCGTGGAAGCCCGCCAGAAGGAAGTACAGGCGGCCGAGCAGGCCCTCCGCGAGGCCCGGCAGGCCCTCGACGCCCTGGCCGCCGAGAAAGAACAGAGGCAAGCCCGGCTGGAGGTGCTGGACCAGGCCGAGCAGGCCCTCAGCGGCTACGCCGAGGGCACACGCTGGCTGCTGGAAGCCGTGCGCCGGGGGAAAACCCGCGGGAAAGGCAGCCCTCTGGGGCCTCACCTCACCGTGCCTGCCGAATTCGAGACAGCCATCGCTGCCGCGCTGGATCGCTTCGCCGAGGCCGTGCTCTGGGAAGGCGACCCCGAAGACGCCTTGCGCGCGCTGAGCGAAGCCCCCGGTCGCGCTGCCCTGTTGCCCCTGGACGCCTTGCGCCCGCCCCAGCCCCTGACCGCCCCAGACGACCCCGACTGCGTAGGCGTCGCGTCGCAACTGGTGGAAGCGCCCCCCGCCCTGCGCGAGGCCGTTACCCTGGTCCTGGGGCGCGCCCTGGTCGTGCGCCATTGGGAGACCGCCCGCCGCTTAGTGAAAGCCCTGCCTCCCGATGCCCTGATAGTCACCCTGCAGGGCGAGGTCTTCCTGGCCACCGGAGCGGTGCTGGCCGGGAAACCCGGGGCGCAAGGGGTGCTGCGCCGCACGCGGGAGCGTCGCAGGCTGCAGGCCCGCCTGGAACAACTGGCGCGCGAGGCGGCAGCACAGCAAGAGGCCGTCTCCCAGGCCACCCGGCGCCTGCGCCAGGCTCAGCAGGCCCTGCAAGAGGCCCAACAACAGGCCCACGCCCAGGCCCAAAGCCAGCAAAACGCGGCCCGCGAGGCCCTGCAGGAGGCCCAATTGGCCCACGAGCGCCTGGAACAACAAAAAGCCCTCCACCAAAAGCGCCTGGAGGACCTCCGCGCCAGCCTGAACCGCGTCCAGGAGAAAAGGGAAGCCCTCGAGCAACAGGCCCGTCAGGCGGAAGAGCGCCTGCAGGTTACCCGGCAGGCCCTCCAGGAAGCCCAACGCACCCTGGCTGCCCTAAACCTGGACGAACTCCACGAACAGGTGAACCACTGGCGCACCCAGGTGGCCGTGGCCGAGCAGGCACTGGCCCACCGCCGCAGTCGCCTGCAAAGCGAAACGCAGGCCCTCACCCGTCTGCGGCAACGGCTGGCAACGCTGGCCCAACAGCGGGAAACCCTGGAGGAAACCATCGCGCAACGCCAGGCCGACATCCTCCGCGCTCAGGAAGCCCTCCGCACCTTCGATGAGCGGGTAGAGGCGATCCATCGCCAACTGCCCCCCGCCGAAAGCGAGCAAAAGCGCCTGGAAGAGGCCCTGACCCAGTGGGAAGCCGAGGAAGCCCAGGCCGCCCACGCCTACCGCATTGCGGAAAAGCATCACACCCAAGCCCAACTGGCCCTCACCCGCCAACAGGAAGCGCTGGAAAACCTGCGTCGCCGCATCGAAGAAGACCTGGGTCTGGTCATGTTGGCCTACGAGGAAGACATTGCCGGCCCGCAACCGCTGCCCATCGAGGGCCTGGTGGAGCAACTCCCTGTGGTCGAAAGTATCCCCGCCGACCTGGAAGAGCAGATTCGCCAACTGCGGGCCCGGTTGCGCCGCTTAGGTCCTATCAACCCCGAAGCCCAGACCGAATACGAAGAAGTGCAACAACGCCACACTTTCCTCACCCAACAGTTGACCGACCTGCAAAAGGCCGAAGCCGATCTGCGGCAAGTCATCGCCGAGTTGGACGACCTGATGGAACAGGCCTTTCGCCGCACCTTCGAGCAGGTCAACGGCGAATTCAAGCACATCTTCACCCAACTTTTCGGGGGCGGCACCGCTTCCCTGGTGCTCACCCACCCCGAAGACATCCACCAATCCGGCGTGGATGTGATGGTGCGCCTGCCAGGGAAACGCACCCAGGCCCTGGCGATGCTTTCCGGCGGGGAACGCAGCCTGACAGCGGTCGCCCTGATTTTCGCTTTGCTGCGCGCTTCGCCAACCCCCTTCTGCGTGTTAGACGAGGTGGACGCCATGCTGGACGAAGCCAATGTGGGCCGGTTCCGGGAACTGCTGGAAGACCTCAGCGAGCACACGCAGTTCGTGATCATCACCCACAATCGCAACACCATCCAGGCGGCCGAGGTGATCTACGGCGTGACCATGGGCGAGGATTCGGTCTCGCGGGTCATCAGCCTCCGACTGGATGAGGTGGAGGACATGATCAGGGAGTGAGCGAAAAGGGGACGTCCTGGACGCATCAGGCTTCAGGGTACCCCTTGCTTTGGTCTAATACGCGAAAACTTCCGTCTCTTCCAGCGTCTGGGTGAGCAGCGCCTCAACGCCCAATTCGGCTTCCATCTGGGCGATGGCCTCGGGGTTGGGGCGCGTGGCGGGATGGGTGGAAATGATCGAGCAACAATCCTTGTAGGGCTGCTTGGCGATTTCGTAAAAGCCCAGGCGTTCGCCCAGGTCGATGATTTCCTGTTTGTTCCAGGCCACCAGGGGGCGAAAGACGGGAAGGTCCACCGCCCGGTCCACCATCACCATATTCCCCAGGGTTTGGGAGGCCACCTGCCCCAAGCTATCGCCGGTGAAGATCACCTGAGCGTTCATCTGCCGGGCGATGCGCTCGGCCGCGCGGGCCATGAAGCGCCGAAAGACGACCAACTCGTAGCGCTGGGTGCGGCGCTTCAGCCCGGCCGTGGCGATCTGGAACAGGTAATAGGGCACATAGTACACCTTCAGCCCGGGGATGTACTCCCCCAACCGTTCCGCCAGCCGCCCGACCTTTTCCCGATGAGCCTGCTCGCCTTTGACGAAGGCGTGGAAGTGCACCAGAGCCACCTCCGCCCCCCGGCGGGCCATCAGCCAGGCCGCCATCACCGAATCGATGCCCCCCGAAAACAGCCCCACGGCACGCCCGGCGGTGCCCACGGGCAGGCCCTGATGACCGGGCTGCTTCTGGCCGAAAACAAACACGCGCCCAGGGGCCACCTCCACCTGGATGGTGAGGTCCGGCCGCCGGAGATTGACCTTCCACCCGGTGGCCACCACTACCGCGGCCCCCACCTCTCGCTCGATTTGCATGGAATTGAGGAGAAAGGTCTTGTCCGCGCGGTTGGCCCGCACGGCAAAGGTGGGCTTTCCTCCTGCTAGGGGATGGGCAAGGGCCTGGCGCACCGCCTCGGCCTTGATGGCTTCAATGTCCGGCGGCACCGCTACAGCCTTGGCCCACCAAGCCACGCCAAACACCTTGCCGAAGTCCAGATCAGGCCGCTCGTCCTCCACCACCAGGCGGCCCATCAAGTGTTCCACCTGGTGCACCTTCAGTTGGCGGCGGATGTTGCGCCGTAACTGGTCGATAAAATCGCGGCGGTTCTTCCCCTTGAGCCCAATCTCACTGCTGTAATGCACCAAATAGATGACCATCAATGCCTACCTGTATTCTCCAGGATGTGTGAGCGCCTTATTATAGCATCAGGGGGTAATGGAACAAAAAAGCAACGGTCGGGCAGAAAAGCCCGCCGTTGCTCCAAAGCCGCTGAACAAAGCGAGGGGATCAGACAGCAGGGGCCGCCACACTGCCTTGGGCCGCCCGATAAGCCTGCCCGTAAAGGTGACCAATCACTGCATTGGCGTAAGCCGCGGTAAAAAGCACCCCCACCACACAGGCAATTATGCCCAAGCCGGCGATGATGTATGCCAGGATAGTACCGACCAACACCAGGAAATAGGTGCCCTGGTTAGCCTTGACCAACCCAAACACTTCACCAAAGCGAAAGGCCGCACCCAACTCCCCTGTGGCCACCATCTGGGCGTAGGCCGCGGGGAGCACCAGGCCCATGAAAAGCCCATAAATGATGTTGAAGCAAGACACGATGATGGCGACCATGGACGCCAGGGCGCCCAGCGCCTGGGCGGTATCGGCCCCCACCACCTCGGGATTGGCCACCATGGAAAACAAGGCATTACAGAAGCCCAGGATGAGCAACGGCAAGGCGTACACCAAGCCAACGACAAAGGCCTTGAGACCACGCACCACATGTCCCCCAAAATCCGACCAGCCGGCCAGCACGGGTTCCTCGCCCTGAATCACTCTCCGGGTGATTTCCAGGGCCCACCCCAACACGATCAAGTGGCCGATGATGGGAATCAGAAAGACCACGGCGGCGATCAACAGTTTGGTCACCCACTCCTTGTCTTCGAACACATAGGAAAACGAGCGGGCAAAATTCATGGCACACCTCCTCCTACTGGAAAGGGACGGATAAGAACGGTTCTTGGCTACACCTCATTATACAGGAAATTGCCGAACAGCACTACCGGGAAAGCCCGGGGTGGGGCACGCTATCGCCGGCGCAGTTTGGCGTAACGGGACAACAGATGCACCCACCACCCCGAGGGACGTCCCTGCCATTGCGCCCGACGGAGGGCCGCCCTCATCTCCTCTGCGTTGGCAAAAGGAGGGAGGAGGGTGACCGCTCGCCCCACCTCCAGGGCCGCGTGGGCATCGGAGCCCGCCGTGCCGGGGAGAGCATGCTTTTGTGCAAACCGTTGCGCCAGACGGTTGGCCCCCGGCCACATCGCCCGTGCGTTGAACACCTCCACCGCGTCCACCAGGGGCAACAGATCCAGCAAAGCCGCCAAGGGCCAATGGCCCTGGCGCAGCCGGTCGAAGGGATGGGCTATGCTGAGCACGGCTCCCTGCTCCCGTAGGCGGGCGATGGCCACACGGGCCGGAAGGCCGGCGGGCACCTCCTCGGTCACGAAGAAGGCCAGGATTTCGCCCTCCCGGGTGAGCACCTCTTCGCCCACGATGACCAAATCCGGCGCCAGTTCGTGGGCCTGCAACGCCCCGACGATGGTGTTATGGTCGGTGATGATCAGTTTGTCCAGGCCCTGCCGACGGGCGGCGGCCACGATCTCGGCTGGGGTGTTCAGGCCGTCGGGCGAAGCGCTGGTATGACAATGGGTCTCAACCTTCCACATGAGCCTGTCTCGATCGCTGGGGGCAAGGCGCGCGGCACGCGTCACCTCGCCGGGGTTTCATGGTCCGATCAATCCTCTTTCAGGGTCGCCCCCAAGGAGCGTAACGCCTCGACGAAGGTGGGGAAAGATTCGGCCACGCTTTCGGCGCCGTGCACGGTCACGGGTTCCCGCGCGGCCAACCCGGCCACGGCTAGGCTCATAGCCAGGCGATGGTCGCCATGGGCGTCCACCTTGCCACCCCGCCAATGGCGGCTGCCGTGAATGACAAAGCCATCGGGACGCTCTTCGGCCGCCACCCCCAGCGCCCGCAGTTGGATGACCAGGGCGCTGATGCGATCGCTTTCCTTATGGCGCAGTTCCCCCGCATCCTGGACGATGGTGTCGCCCTGAGCCGCCGCAGCCAGCACGGCAAAAGCCGGGAATTCGTCGATCATGCGCACCACCAGATCCCCCGCCACGGTGATGCCGTGAAGCGTGGAGGTGTAGTGTACCTCCAGGTCGCCCACAGGTTCACCGTACACCTCACCGACAGGCATGGTCTTCACCCTGGCCCCCATGGCCTGCAGGGCGTCCAGCAAGCCGGTGCGGGTGGGGTTGAGCAACACACCCCGCAGGCGCACCCGGGAACCGGGCACCAGCAACGCCGCGACCAGCAAGAACGCCGCTGAAGAGATGTCGCCGGGCAAGGTCAGGCGCAAGGGACGCAGCGATGCGTGCAGGGGGCCTTCGAGCGCCACCGTGTACCGGTCCGGGCGGTGCAACGGCGCCCCCATGGCGGCCAGAAGACGCTCGGTGTGGTCGCGGGAAGGGCCGGGCTCCCGCAAGAGGGTGCGTCCCCGAGCGGCCAAAGCAGCCAGCAACAGAGCCGTTTTCACCTGCGCCGAAGCCACCGGCAAAGCGTAAGTGATGGCGCGCAGGGGCTCCCCCTCCGGGCGGGCGGCCAGGCGAAGCGGCGCATGGCCGTCGGTATCCTCAATAGGGACGCCCATATGGCGCAGCGGTTCGGTCACGCGGCGCATGGGCCGGCGGCGCAGGCCCGGCGAACCGTCCAACACCGCCGGTAGCCCGGCGGCGGCCAGCACCCCGGCCAACAAACGCATGGTGGTGGCCGAGTTGCCGCAATTCAGAGGAACCTCCGGCGCCCGCAGGCCACCCAACCCCCGGCCCACCACCGTCAGGGTGGAGCCTTCCCAGCGCCACACCACCCCCAGAGCGGTGAGCGCATCCAACAGCGGGCGGGTCACGCCGGCCAAGAGAAAATTCTCCACCCGGCTTTCCCCCTCGGCCAGGGCGGCGAACAGGGCCGCCCGGTGCGAAAGGGATTTGTCGCCGGGCAGGGTGAGGGTGCCCCAGAGCGGGGCCTGAGCGGGGAACACGGTCAGGGGCATGTCCATCCTCCGGGGGGACCTTACCTGCGGGCCCGGCGGCGCACACGTGAGATCCCGATGACCAGGGCTCCGGGGAGCAGCGTGAACCCGAGGGAAGGCAGGCAACGCAGGGGCCAGGAGCCTGATGGAGGCACAGCAGTTTCCGTTGGGGTGGGGGCAGGCGTCGGCCTCTGCTGGGGGCCGGAGGGCGTTGTGGGCGTCGGTGAAGGCGGCGGGGAGGTGTTCCAGGAATACGGCGTAGGGAACACATAGCCCTGGGTCGGCGTGGGGGAAGGCGCCGGGGTGGCAGGAACGCCCATCCAGGTCAGCCATCCGGCGACAAAGGCCTCCCAGGAAACCCCCAAAGCCTCTTCAAAGGCCTGGCGGGTGGTCCGACCCCGGCGGAAGGCCTCGACCAGAGCCTGGAACGCCTGATCGCCCCAGGTCTCGTGGATGTAGACCACGGCGCTCAGGGCTTCGGCATAGGCCAGGCGCACCTGTTCGGGGTCACGGCCAAAGTCGCCGCTCAGGGCCTGGAGGGGGATAAGACGCCCCTGCCGGGCGGCCTGAGCCACCTGCGCCAAGGCGGCGCGCTGATCGCCAAATTCGTAGAATTGCGCAAAGCCTTCGTCAAGCCAGCGGGGCCAATCGGCCAGGTTGGCATGGATGGCCTGGTAAAAGAACAGATGGGCGATTTCGTGCGGGATGACCCGCCGGATCCACTCCTGGGAACTGTCCGGGGGAATGATTTCCACGGTCACGCCCAGGGCAGGGAAAGCCAGCCCGCCGACCCAGACATCCACAAAGGTCTGCCAGGAAGCGAAATCCTCCTTGCTGGCATAAAGCAACACATACACCGGAAACTCCAGGGTGCGTCCGGTCTGCTGCTCCATCCGATCCAGGGCCTGCCGTGCGGTCTGATAGACGAACTCCCCGAAGGCGGCGTCGCCCTGATACCAGCGCACCACGACCCGGTCATCGGCCCGTTCCTGCCAGGCAAAGCGCTGGTCGTCGTACCGGACCACCCGTTTCGGCGTTTCCCAGCGATTGCCGGCCTGGTCCTGGAGCACCCAGTAGTATTCCACGGGCGCACTGGGCGGCACGGTGATCTGCGAAGTATCCCAAGTGTAGGTCGCGGTTACCTGCCGGCCAGGGGTAAACTCAGGCTCCACCCGCGTGACAGACGGATCGCCCAACAGGTGATAGTACAGCCGGATAGCGACAATGGGCACGGCGTCATCTTCGGCACGCAGGCGAAAGATCAACGCATCGGGAAAGCGATTCTCGGTGCTTTCTTCGAGCACCCGAAGGGGGCCTTCTCCCTCGGCACGGACGGGGGAACGGCGCACTCCCAGCCCCCCCACAACCAGGGCCAGCCCGAGGAACACAAACCACCAACGACGCATCCTTTTCTCCTCTGGCACTTCGGTTTCCCTCGCCCCCAGCGACGGTTCAGGTCAACTTCTGGCCACAATTTGGGCAGACAGTCTCTTCGGCCTGCACGACAAAGCCACAGTGGGGACAGGTGCGTGGCTGCACAGTACCCAAAGGGGCACCGCAGGCCACACAGCGGCCTTTGCCCACCTCGTTGGCCGTGCCGCAGTAGGCACACACCACCCGGCGCAGACGCTCACTGAGCCGCATCCCCCCACCCCAGGCTTTCACCGCGACGTCCAGCACCTCCCACACCTGGTCGGCCAGGGAGAGCAGCGCCACATCCTGGGCCAGATCATCCAGACGACCGAGCAGGCTCCAGGGATTCCGGAGGACCAGCAGAGCGGTCAACCCCAAATCGGCGGCCAGCCCCTGCCACTCCTGTTGCCCCATCTGGACCGCCACCCCATCGGTCACCTGTTGCAACGACACGCTCAGGGCCGTCCGTCCACCGCGGCTGGGTCGCTGCCGGGTGGCAATTTGCACCACGATATACTCACCCTCGCCGATTTGCTGCACCTGCCAATCCCTGTGCCCGTGGAAATACCCCACGAGCGCCTGGGCCAGGTCCTGAGGCGTGAACTGGCCGTGATAGAATCGCGTCTCCATGACAGAATGGATTATAATCCGATTCGTCACAAAACTCCATGGGGTACGGCGTCTTGCCCGGCCTGCCGGCTGAAGGCCGGAGGAAGGACAACCGGGCCGTCCCCGATCACGGAAACACCGAGGAGCCTCGCATGAGACGCCACATTTTGCCAGGGATAGGGCTGTTCGTCAGCCTTTTGGCCGCCGCGTGGCTGGCACTACCCAGCGCCACCGCCCATCCGCTGGCCCAGGAAACCCCCATCCCCACCCTGACGGGCACTCCCGTGGGCGCGCTGGTGAAAATCGTCGGTGGGGGCGAGTTGCAAATCCATGTCCGCTCCGGGCCGGGGACGGCCTTTCCCCTGGTGGGGATCCTGGTGGTGGGCCAGGAAGTGCCTGCGCTGGGGCGCTCGCCCGGCGGCGACTGGATCAAAGTGGTGTACCCCGGAGCGCCCGATGGAACGGGCTGGGTCTTTTCTCCTTACACCCGTCTGATCCAGGGCGAACTGCCCATCCTGGAAATCCCCCCAACCCCCGTGCCGGACACCCCCACGCCGGACCCCACGCTGGCGGCCCAATTCCAACTGGCGCCGCCGCCCACCCGTCTGCCCACCTTTACCCCGGCACCTACCCTGGCCAGCATCACCTTCCCCCAGGAAAGCGTGCCGCTGGAAGAGCGGTTCCCCGTGGGGTTGGTGGTGGCTACGCTGATGTCCTTGGGCTTGCTGGGTCTGCTGGCCTCCTACCTGCGAGGGCGCTGAAATGTTCCCCCTGGCTGGCCTGCTTTTAGGTGCGCTGAGCGGCCTGCTGGTAAGCGCCCTGGCGGATGTATTCGTGGCAGCCGCCACGGCCCCCGAGGAGGTGTGGGCCGCCTGTGTCGCAGCGGATTCCGGGGGGCGGGGCTTCTGGCGCTGCCGGCTTTTGAACTGGCGCTACGGCTTCCACCAAACCGGAAGGCTTTGGCGACGCCAGGGATGGCGTCAGCCGCGTCTCTGGCTCACCGTGACCCTGCTGGCCGCGTTGGGTCACTGGCTGGCGCAAACGCCAACCTCCTGGGGCTTTATGCCCCTGCTCCTCTCTGCGGCCTTTTTCGCTTTGGTGGCCGTGGTGGACGCCGAGACCCACCTCGTGCCTTACGAGGAGGCGCTGTTGGGGCTGCTGCTGGGCCTGAGCGTTGGAGTACACCGGCACGGACTCCTCGGCACGCTCACGGGCGTGCTGGGTGGCGCGCTCGTCATGGGCCTCCTCTACTGGGCAGGGGAAATTTACACCCGCTGGCAGGCCCGTCGCCGGGGCGAGCCCCCCCAGGACGAGCCGGCCCTAGGCTTTGGCGATGTGTACCTCAGCGGGGTGCTGGGGGCCTTCCTGGGCTGGCCCGGCGTGCTGGCAGCCCTCACCCTAGGGGCCCTGCTGATGGGAGGATTCATCTTGCTCTTGGGGCTGGCGCTCCTGCTGCGCCAGCGCTCCTTGCGCGGTTTCGGCAGCCGGTTTCTGCCTATGGGCCCTTTTCTGGTCATGGCCACCTTCTGGCTGATGGTGACGGCCTGAACCACAATCTGCCAGAAACCCTTGACCTTCTGGTGTCCTCAGGTAGAATAAAAATGCACGGGGCAGTGGCGGAATGGCAAACGCAGCGGACTTAAAATCCGCCGGGCTTCGGCCCTTGTGGGTTCGACTCCCACCTGCCCTACTTCGCGACCTTCCCGGCACCCCGCGTCCTCGTGCGCGGGGTTTCGCGTTTCGCTTCCCCGGCCCAAGGAGGCAACCATGACCAGGCGACGCATCGGCATCCTCACCGGCGGCGGTGATGCCCCCGGCCTGAACGCAGTCATCCGCGCCGTGGTGTACACGGCGCAAAAGGCCTTTGGCTGGGAGGTGTGGGGCATCCGGGACGGCTTTGAGGGTTTTCTGCGACCTGATGGCGCCTTTCGCCTCACCGCCGAACATGTTCACGGCATCCTGCCCCGGGGCGGCACCATCTTAGGCGCGGCCAACCGGGGCAACCCCTTCGCCCGTAAGGTCATCCGCGACGGCCAGGAAGTCATCGAAGACGCCTCAAACCAGATCGTGCAGCGCGTGGCCGAGTTGGGCCTGGACGCCCTGATCGTGGTGGGCGGCGACGGCACCTTAGGCGCGGCCCGCGACCTGGCCCGTCTGGGGCTGCCCATCGTGGGCATCCCCAAGACCATCGACAACGATGTGCCCGGCACCGAGGCCACTATTGGCTTCGACACAGCGGTCAACACGGCTGTGGAGGCCCTCGACCGGCTGCACTTCACCGCCGAGGCCCACCATCGCGTCATGGTGGTGGAACTCATGGGCCGTAACACCGGGTTCATCGCCCTCAAGGCCGGGCTGGCCGGAGGAGCCGATGTGATCCTCATCCCCGAAATCCCCTTCCGTTTCGAGGCGGTGTGCGCCAAGGTAAAACGCCGGGCTGCTGCCGGACGGCCCTTCAGCATCCTGGCCGTGGCCGAGGGAGCCTACCCGCGCGAAGGGCAGCCTGTGTTCCGCACCACCGGCGACGCCATCTACAGCCCCCGTCTGGGAGGCATTGGCAGCCAGGTGGCCGCTTACCTCAACGAACACTGCAGCGAAAGCCGCGTCCTGGTGTTGGGCCATCTGCAACGGGGCGGCGTCCCCTCGGCTCTCGACCGCTGGCTGGCGACTCACTTCGGCCACGAAGCCGTGCGCCTGGTGGACCGCCGTGCCTGGGGCCACATGGTGGCCCTGCGGGGCCACGAGGTGATCCGCCTCCTGCTGGAAGAGGCCTTGCAGCAACCCAAACGGGTGGACCCCCACGGCGCTGAAGTGCAAACCGCCCGCGATTTGGGCATTGCCTTTGGCGACGAGGAAGGATAGGAAGGATAGGAAAAACCATGCCCAAACGATTCCTTTCCATTGAAGACGCCTTTCGCTTCCTGGAGGAGCACTTTCTCCCCGAGAAAGCCACCGAAACCGATGTGACCGTCCAGTTGCACCTCACTGGCGAAGGGGGCGGCGACTGGTTCATCCGCATCCAGGGCGGGCAGTTAAAGGTGGTGCCCGGCGTGGCCGAAGGCATGCCCGACCTGACCGTCACTGTGAACACCGCCGACTACCTGGCGCTGCTCAACGGCGAGATGGACCCGCTGGCGGCGTACCTGCGCGGCAGGGTGCAGGTGCAGGGCGAAGTGAAGTTGGTGTACCGGCTTCAGTACCTGTTCCGCCTGCCGGAGGCATGAGCATGGCCTGGGCGTTGGGGCTCATCGGTTACCCTTTGGGCCACAGCCTTTCGCCTCGCTTGCATCGAGCGGCTCTGGCCGCGCTGGGGCAGACCGGCGATTACCGGCTATACGAAGTGCCGCCGGAAGACGAGGATGCGCTACGCCGCCTGATGGACGCGCTGCGCCAGGGCACGCTGCACGGCCTCAATGTGACCATCCCCCACAAGCAGCGAGCAGCCGCCTTGGTCGACGCCCTCACCCCCACGGCGCAGGCCATCGGTGCAGTGAACACGCTCTTCGTCCGGGAAAGCCGGGTATGGGGCGACAACACCGATGCCCCCGGCTTCTGGGCCGACCTGAGGGTGCAACTGCCCAAGGCCACGGCGCAGCCCGGCGTGGCCTTGGTGCTGGGTGCGGGCGGCGCGGCGCGGGCCGTGGTCTATGCCCTGCTGAGTCGCGGCTGGCGGGTGCGGGTGGTGGCCCGCCGCCCCACCCAGGCGCAGGCCCTGTGTGAGCACCTGAGCGCCGCCACAGCCCCCCCTTTTTGCTCTCCGGTGGTCTGGGAAACCCTTGCTGATTGGCTACGCGAAACGCCCGACCTCATCGTCAACACCACCCCTGTCGGCATGGCGCCCCACGCCGAAGCCTCGCCCTGGCCCGCCGCCTTACCCTGGCCGCGCAACGCAGCCCTCTACGACCTGGTGTACAACCCCCGCCCCACCGCCCTGGTGCGCCAGGCCCGCGCCGCCGGTCTCCCCGCCGTTGACGGCCTGGGGATGCTCATCGAGCAAGCCGCCCTGGCCTTCGAGCGTTGGACCGGGCTCCGCGCCCCGCGCGAGGCCCTGGGACAGGCCGCCACCGCCCCACCAAGGAGCGACACATGAACGAAACAGTGCTGCGCGGCTTACGGGTGCTCTTCCCCCGCCTAAAGCGCATACCCATTGTGCGCATCCACGGCCGAGGCAACCGCCTACAGTACCGGGGCGCGGTGCTGCTGGGGGTGGTCTTCGACATCCACGGCGACGACAACGAAATCACCATCGCGCCGGGCGCCTTCCTGCGCGGGGTGCGCTTCCATCTCCGCGGTTCGGGGCATCGGGTGCACATCGGCGCAGGAGTGCGCATCAGCCGCCGCGCCGAACTGTGGCTGGAGGACGAAGGCGGCGAACTGACCATCGGCCCCGGCACCACCATCGTCAGCGCCCACCTGGCCGTCACCGAGCCGGGGTCGCGGCTGGTCATCGGCCCGGACTGCATGTTGGCCACCGACATCGAAATCCGCACCGGCGACTCCCACGCCATCTTCGACGCTCAGACTGGCGAGCGGTTGAACCCGGCTGCCGATGTGGTGCTGGAGGAGCACGTGTGGGTGGGCGCGCGGGCCATCATCCTTAAAGGCTGCCGCATCGGTAAAGGCTCGGTGGTCGCCGCCGGGGCGGTGGTCACCCAGTCCTGCCCGCCACAGAGCATCGTGGCGGGGAATCCCGCCCGCGTCATCCGGCAAGGCATCGTCTGGACGCGCCATCGGCAGGCGAAGATAGACCACGGATGACGCGGAGGGCACGGATGGACACGGATTTTTCCCTTTTATCCCTCGAAGTGACCAAGCAACCAATCACCAGGTAACTAAACAACCATGCTCCGCATCCTACGCTTCCTCACCGCTGGCGAATCCCACGGCCCGGCCCTGCTCACCATCCTCGAAGGGCTGCCGGCCGGGCTGCCCGTGGACCCCGCTGCCCTGAACGCCGAACTGGCCCGCCGCCAGCGCGGCGTGGGCAGCGGCCCTCGAATGCGCATCGAACGCGACCGCGCCGAAATCCTCAGCGGCGTGCTGGAAGGCCACACCACCGGCGCGCCGGTCGCCCTGCGCATCGTCAACCGCGACCACGCCAAATGGCGCGGCCGACCCATCCCGCCCTTCACCGCGCCCCGCCCCGGCCACGCCGACCTGAGCGCCGCCCTGAAGTACGGCTACCGCGACCTGCGGCCAGCCCTGGAACGGGCCTCGGCCCGCGAAACCGCCGCCCGCGTGGCCGTGGGCGCCTTGGCCAAACAACTTTTGGCCGCCCTGGGCATCACCGTGGGCGGCTATGTGCGCGCCATCGGCCCCGTCGAAGCTGACCTGAGCGCCATCCCCCTGGCCGAGCGGCCCGCCCGCGCTGAAAAACACCCCACCCGCTGCCCCGACCCCCAGGCCGCTCAGGCCATGCAGGAGGCCATCGAAGAGATCATCCGCCGCCGCGACACCTTAGGCGGTGTCATCGAGATCGTCGCCCTGGGCGTGCCCCCCGGCCTGGGCAGCCATGTGCACTGGGACCGCCGCCTGGACGCTCGTCTGGCCGCGGCGGTGATGAGCGTCCAGGCCATCAAAGGCGTCGAAATCGGCCCGGCCTTCGCCAACGCCCGCCTTCCCGGCACCCAGGCCCACGACCCCATCCGCCAGCAAGGTCGCCGCCTGGTGCGCCCCACCAACCGCGCCGGTGGCATTGAAGGCGGCATCTCCAACGGCCAGCCCATCGTGGTCCGCGCGGCCATGAAGCCCATCGCCACCACCCTTACCCCCCAACCCACCGTGGATCTGGCCGCCGGTGCCGAAACGCCCACCCACTACGAGCGCTCCGACTTCTGCCCTGTGCCCCGTGCCGTGCCCGTGCTGGAGGCGATGGTGGCCTTAGTGCTGGCCGATGCCCTGCTGGAGAAACTGGGCGGCGACACCTTCGACGAACTCCAAACCCGCCTGGCTGCCTTGCGCCAACCCCGTCTGGACGACCTGCCCCAGGACGGCACCCCGCACATCTTCTGGCCCGACGATACTTGGGAGGACACGCCATGAGAATCGCTATCACTGGGGGAACCGGCCTGATCGGCCGCGCCTTGGGGGAAGCCTTGTTGGCCGAGGGCCATACCGTCATTGTGTTCACCCGCCGTCCGGACCTCGTGGACCGGCTGCCCCCAGGGGCTCAACCCGCCCCCTGGACACCCGCTGACCCCGACCGCTTGGCCGAGGTGCTACGCGGCGCCGACGCCGTGGTCAACCTGGTGGGCGAGAACATTGCCGCCGGGCGCTGGACCAGGGCCCGCAAGGAACGCATCCGCCGCAGCCGCGTCGAGGCCGGGGAAGCCCTGAGCGCCGCCCTGGCCGCCCTACCCGCCGCCGAGCGCCCTCGCGTGCTGCTCCAGGCCTCGGCCGTGGGCTACTACGGCCCGCGGGACGACGACGAACCGGTGACCGAAGCCGCCCCGCCGGGGAACGACTTCCTCGCCCAGGTCACTGTAGCGTGGGAGGCCAGCACCGCACCGGTGGAGGCTTTGGGCGTGCGCCGGGCCATCCTGCGCACAGGCGTGGTGCTCAGCCCGCGCGGCGGCGCCCTGCCCCTGATGGCCCTGCCTGTGCGCCTGTTCGTGGGCGGCAAACTGGGCTCCGGCCGCCAATGGGTGCCCTGGATCCACATCGCCGATGAAGTGGCCGCCATCCGCTTCCTGCTGGAACGCGAGGACGCCCAGGGCTCCTTCAACCTCTGTGCTCCCAACCCGGTCACCAACGCCGAGATGATGCGGGCCCTCGGCCGGGTGCTCCACCGCCCCGTATGGCTGCCGGTGCCCGCCTTCGCCTTGCGGCTGGCCCTGGGCGAGATGAGCGCCACCGTGCTCACCGGCCAGCGCACCGTGCCCCAGCGGCTACAGGAACTGGGCTTCCCCTTTCGTTATCCCCGCCTCCTGCCCGCGCTAGAAGACCTGCTGACGAAGTAAGCGCCGGCACAACAACGGTCATTTGCGGCTTGCTTTTCCCGGCAAGTTATGCTATGGTGTAAAAGAAATCGTGGCCGATAAGGAGTTCCCCATGAACCAGCGTCACCCGCCGGCTCTGGCCATTGAAGAGATATTGCGGGCCATTGAAGACATCCATCATGCCGGACGCCGATTGCAAACCGAACTTTCTCCCGAGGCCCTCTCCCAATGGGCCGCCTCGTTGCATCGCCTGGAAAACCTCCTGGCGAAACACCGCCCTCTTCTCGAGCGCCTGCCCGGCGAAGAAATCCTCCAGGGCCTCGCACAAAGACTTGAGGGGCAACCCTCGCCACCTTCTTCCGGCGCCTCTTCGCCCCCCCAAATCCTCATCGTGGAAGACGAAGCCGACACGGCCGAGATGTTCGCCGAGATGTTGGGGTTGCAGGGCTACCAGGTGGAGAAAATCTACCGGGCCGAGGCCGCCATGGAGTACCTCAAACAGCACCACCCCGACGCCATTGTGCTGGACATCATGATGCCCCTGGTCTCCGGCCTGGAGGTCTTGCGGTTCGTGCGGCAAACGCCGCGCCTGCGCGACATCCCGGTGGTCATCGTCTCGGCCAAGGCCATCCCCTCGGAAATCCAGGAAGTGCTCAACGCCGGGGCTAATGCCTACCTCACCAAGCCCATCACCTTCGCCGAATTCGTGGACACCCTGAACGCCTTGGTGAAAGGCCAAACCCCCTAAACCTTCCCCCCAGGACAAACCTATGAGCGTAATCCGAGCCTTCATCGCTGCTGATCTTCCCGAGGATCTCAGGCACGCCCTGGACCGCGTGATGCGGCATCTCAAAAACGAGTTGAAAGGCGTTCCCATCCGTTGGGTTCCGCCGGAAAATATCCACCTCACCCTGAAATTTCTGGGCGAAGTCTCCCAACGCAACCTGCCCTTTCTCATCGAACTTCTTCAGGGCGAAGTGGCCGACCAGCGGCCCTTCGAGTTCGGCGTGGGCGGCCTGGGCGCCTTTCCCGATATCCGGCGGCCGAGGGTGATCTGGGTGGGCGTCAAAGGGCCCAAGGAACTCCACGACCTGCACCACGCCGTGGAGAACGCCATGAAGAAAATCGGCTACGCCCGCGAAACGCGCCCCTTCGAACCTCACCTTACCCTGGGGCGGGTCTCCAGGAACGCCTCACCCGAAGAGGTGCGACGCGTCAGTGAGGTTCTGCGGGCCGTTCAGGTGGGGTTCCTGGGCAGCGCCCTGGTGGAAGAGGTCTATCTCTACCGCAGCGACTTACGCCCCACGGGTGCGGTTTACACGCGCCTGGCCACCGCGCCCTTGCGCCGCACCAATTCCCCTGCCGTGGCTTGACATCCCACGCCGGAGTGCGTATGATACCCTATCATGATATTAACCAAGGAGGTGAACGCTGAACGCTCAACAAGTGGCTTACACCGTCGTCGAAGCCCTGGAAGAGAAAAAGGGCGAGGACATTCTGCTCTTAGACCTCCACGAAATTGCCCCCTTTGCCGATTACTTCGTCCTTTGTTCTGGCACCAGCGACCGGATGCTCGACAGTCTGGCCAACGCAGCCTTAGAGAAGGTCCGCGAAACCCATGGCCTCAAAGGCCGCGTCGAAGGGGTTGCCCGCTCGGGCTGGATTTTGGTGGACTTCGGCGATGTCATCCTGCATATTTTCGCCCCCGAAGTGCGCGACTATTACCGCCTGGAAGAGTTGTGGGCCGAAGGCAAAGTGCTGCTCCATCTGCAATGAACCCCGCAAAAGGATCAAAAAAAGCCCTGGGCGCATACGCCCAGGGCTTTTTTCACGCTCTCCAGTGGAGTTCAGGTCATCTCAAAGATCCACTTGTCCAGATCGCGGGACCAGGAGACGATCTCCTCCGGCTTGAACCAGAGGGCCACTTCCTTTTCACCGTTCTCCGGCGAATCCGACGCGTGGGTCAGGTTGCGCCCGATTTCCAGGCCGAAGTCATGCCGGATGGTGCCAGGCGCCGCTTCGGTGGGGCGCGTGGCGCCCATGGTCTGGCGCACGACCGCCACCGCGTTCGGCCCTTCCCACACCATGGCCATCACCGGGGCCGAGGTGATATACGCGATCAATCCCTCGTAAAAGGGCTTACCCTTGTGGACGGCATAATGCTGCTCGGCCAACTCCCGGCTGACCTGCATGAACTTCGCCGCCACCAACTTCAACCCTCGACGCTCCAGGCGGGCAATGATTTCGCCAACCAACCCCCGCTGAACCCCATCGGGTTTCACCAAAACCAGGGTGCGTTCCCGTTTCACCGTTACCTCCTTCTGGATTGAGATCCTCGCATCAGCACAACAAACTGCCCGGCGATGGCCGGGCAGTTTGATTGTACCAGAAATCTTCTCAACGGAGGAGTTCTTCGGCCTTGGTGTACATGTCCAAGGCCTCTTGAAGGCGATCGGCGCGCAGATAAGCGTCGCCCAGGGTCTGCAACAAATCCACCTCTACGGGGAAGCGGTAGAGGGTCTCTTCGATATCCTCGATGATGGCCTCCAGGTGCTTGCCCTTCTTGATCAGGCGCTGGTAAGTGGCCAGGGCTTCGGGGAGATCGCCGCGCCGCAACGCTTCGCGGGCCTGTTCGAGCCAGGCGGCGTAGCGGTCCTTCGCCTTCGGGGCCTCCTTGGGTTTCACCGCCTCGGGCGCAGGAGGCTGCGCCCCTTCGGGTTGAGGCGGCGCCGGGGCTTCCGGCACCGCTGCCGCCTCCTCCTGGGGAGCCTGCTCCGCGCGGAGGGTTTCTTCGGGCACCCACTCCCCGCGCAAATGCTCCACTTCGGACGCGGTCTGCTCCGCTTCCCCCTCGATGGAGGAAGGAGCCTCTTCGGCCAACTCAGCCAGCCATTCCGGAACGCTCTCCAAAGCCTGCGCCTCCCTCTCCAGGGCCTCGCGGGCTTCAGGCGTCAACCATCCCTGCTCCTGAGGAGGACCCTCCGGTGGAGCCTCGCCCTCGGTCTCGGGCACCAGTTCTTCGGCCTGCGGCGCTTCCTCGGTCTCCATCAACCAGGAGGGGATGGCTTCGACGACCTCGGGCGAGGCTTCCACTTCGGGGGCCTCTTCGGGCTGAGCCAACCATTCCGGCACGCCTGTCTCCGCCGCCGCTGGAGCCTCTTCCCCACTCGCCGCCTCGGTCGGGGCCTGGACCGCGCCCGACTCCACAGCCTCCACCTCGGTTACCCCGTCCTCCGCGCTCAACGCCCGCAGCCATTCTGGCACCTCCGCCTCGGCAGGTGCCCCCTCGGCCGAAGGTTCGGCTTCGCCCGCTTCCACGGCTTCCGCTTCCGCCGCGCCCCCTTCCGCGCTCAACGCCCGCAGCCATTCCGGCACCTCCACCTCGGCAGGCGCCGCTTCTTCAGCCGCTGCTTCGGCCGGGGCCTCTTCCTGAGCCATCGGCGCCTCGACATCCACTGCCTCCTCTTCCGCGCTCAACCCCTGCAACCACTCAGGGACCTCCACTTCG
>DUEP01000009.1 GCA_011176535.1 Anaerolineae bacterium
ACATCGCCGCCCGGGAACGCGTGCCCGTAGGACAACACCTCTACCCTGGGGAACGCATCGGGCACCCCTCCTGCGAAGGCGGCATCGCCACCGGCACCCATGTCCACCTGGCGCGCAAGTTCAACGGCAGTGGATCGCCGCCGACGGGGCGTTGCCCTTTTTGTCAGGGTTGAGGTTTTTAATTAGACGAGAGCGTTCGGAAACCTCCTAAACATGGGCGAGTACCATACTGCGACGGCGGAGCCAATCCGGGCGTTGATAGCGCCGGGCCGCCGGGGCCACCGCCAGAACCGCAATGTGCGTCAGCAAGACATCCTGGGTTACCCAAACTATGGTATAACCTTGAAAGTCCTTCAGCCCAAAGTGGCGCTTGAGCCGGGCAAAATGGCGTTCTATGGCACCCCGAGGACCCAAGACCGGCCGCCGCCATGGCCCGATGAAGAAAGGCGTGGTCCACTGCTGCTTTCCTCGTCGCCGAGGGTGGTAATCTACGGCCGGATGCGCGCCAACCCATTGGGTGACCACGCGGAAAAAGCGCCGGTCAAAGGAGGCGGCATCGGCATAGACTACCCAGGGCAGCAAGCGAAACAGGAGTGCTACCAGGCCAACCCACAGCAGCCCACCACGCTATCATGGGACATTGGCCGGGGTGACGGCCACAAAAATGAGGAAGCTGGGTGACCTGGCAAAGCCCCCATGCACCTTGGAGCCCCAAACGGCGCGCCGCCGGGCGTAGGTCACCCAGGCTGCGTCGGGGTCGTCCCGGCGCCAGGCTTGCAGCAAGGTGGAGTCCACCACCAAGGCCGTTCCGGTGAGCACGCCCAAGCGGATGAGTTGGGCGGCCAAACCCAGAAAGAAGAACACCAAGGGCCACAGGCCCAGGGCTTGGCGGCGCGTCCGGTGTGCCCCTGCTGTTCGGGCAGCCCCAGGGCCTGGGCCAGGGTGGCATCGGTGGCAACCCAGTCCACCATTTGACGATACGATTTGCGTCCCAGGGCCTGCACCACCGCCATCAGCAAGATGCTGGTATCGTGGTAAAGGCGCGGTTGGCCCCCCCGGCCCTTGGGGAAGGGCCCGGGGCCCGGTGCCGCAACCGCCGGGCCATGGACAAGGCCCAGGCCACACCTCGTGGGCATGAAGGACAGCCCATCCCCGGGCCGGGCCCAGACGCAAGCGCCCTTGGCGTTGAGCCACAGCCGGCAAAGCACCCTTGTTACCAAAGCGCGGCACGAGATGCGCGAAGAGATGGGCTATAATTGCTTTGCGCATTAGGCCACTCCAAGGTAGAGGGTTGTTCTCTTCAAATCCCCCATTTCCCCGGAGCGGTCAATTTTTTCTGGCGAGCAGTTTCCGAACGCTCTCGTCCAACATTTTTCCCGGCGAGAAAGGGTTGATCCCCTCCACACTACCCCAATTTCCCCCCGAAGCCTTGCGAAGGGCCGAGGGGGGAAAGGTGGGGATGTCCAGTCCGGCCGGCCTCCATCCAGGAGTGTAAGAACACGAAAAAGCCCTGATGCTCCATGTGGAGCGCCTGGCCGAGCGCATCCTTTTCCTCGGCGGCGAGGTCGAGATGACCGCTTCCGCACCGGTGAGCAAAATCCACGACCCGGCGGAAATGTTGACCAAGGCCCGCGAAATGGAAATCCAGGCCATTCGTGACTACAATACCTGGGCCCAGGAAGCCGCCGCCAACGCCGACTTGGGCACCAAGCAAATCTTCGAAGCCCTGATCAACGAAGAAGAAACCCACTACGGCCGGTTTGACACCGAGATGCAACACCTGGCCAAATTCGGTGCGAACTACCTGGCCTTGCAGGCCATTGAGGGGAGCAAAACGCCTCCCGCAGCCGGAGGCCAGGGGACGTAACCGCTTCTTTTGAAAGCCGCCCGTTCCCAAATCAACCTGTCCCCCCAAGGGCTGCCCAGCACCCCGGCAGCCCTTTTCCCTGTGCTATAATCGGGGGCATCAAATCTCCGTTTCTTCCCGAGGGAAATCTCTATGCTCAAAAGGTTGGTCAGACTCTTTGGGGGGGATCCCGTCAAACGTACCCTCCAGGCCTATCTTCCTTTGGTCGATCAAATTAACGCCTTAGAAACCACCTTTGAAAAAGAATACAGCGACGCAGCCTTGCGGGCCAAAACAGTAGAGTTCCGCCGCCGGCTGGCCCAGGGCGAGACCTTAGACGACCTCCTGCCCGAGGCCTTCGCCGTGGTCCGCGAAGCATCCAAACGCACCATTGGGTTGCGCCACTATGATGTGCAGATTATCGGTGGCGCAGTGCTGCATCAGGGCAAAGTGGCCGAGATGAAAACCGGCGAAGGCAAAACGCTGGTGGCCACCTTG
This sequence comes from Anaerolineae bacterium, assembly GCA_011176535.1. Taxonomy (NCBI): domain Bacteria; kingdom Bacillati; phylum Chloroflexota; class Anaerolineae; species Anaerolineae bacterium. The sequence continues at coordinate 2,345 of DUEP01000009.1, forward strand.
CCTCTGTACCTCAACGCCCTCACCCTGAACCCGGAATGGGTCGAACAGGCCCGCGAGCGGTGGGGCGACGATCCCGAAAAGTGGACCTTCGAACCGCTGGACGACATCCCCGTGGGACGCGGGGTGCATCTGGTGACGGTGAATGATTATTTGGCCCGCCGCGACGCTCGCTGGATGGCGCCCATCTACGATTTGCTGGGCCTCAGCGTGGGCGTGCTGCAAATGGCCTCGCGCACCGAAAACGGCAAGAAGGCCTTCCTCGTCGATTTGACGAAAACCTCCCCCCAGGAGGACCAGCACCAGTTGCGCATGGTGCCGCGCCAGGAAGCCTACAAAGCCGACATCGTGTACGGCACCAACAGCGAGTTCGGCTTCGATTACCTCCGCGACAACATGGCCATGCGCTGGGAGGACAGGGTGCAGCGCGGGCATCATTACGCCATCATCGACGAGGTGGACAATGTGCTCATCGATGAGGCCCGCACCCCGCTCATCATCTCCGGCCCTGCCCAGGAAGCCGCCGAGTGGTATGTGCGCATGGCCCAAATCGTGCGCCGCCTCAAACCGGGCGAGGATGTGGAAATCAACGAACGCGACCGCACCGTCACCCTCACCGAAATCGGCGAGGCCAAGGTCGAAGACGCCCTGGGCATGCCCCTGCGGGATCCCGAACGACCGGAAGACCTCACCCCCGAGCAGGAGCAAATCTGGGGGTATCTGGAGCAAGCCCTCCGGGCCCAGTTCCTCTTCAAGAAAAACAAAGATTATATCGTCCAGGGCGGCAAGGTCATCATCGTGGACGAGTTCACCGGCCGTCTGATGCCCGGCCGACGCTGGTCCGACGGCCTGCACCAAGCCGTGGAAGCCAAGGAGGGGGTGCGCGTCCAGCCGGAGAACATCACCTACGCCACCATCACCATCCAGAACTACTTCCGCATGTACGAAAAACTGGCCGGTATGACCGGTACGGCCGCCACGGAGGCGGAAGAATTCCATAAAATCTACAACCTGGATGTGATGGTCATCCCCACCAACCTGGAGTACCTGGCCGCCCGGCCGGATACCGACCTCATCGCCCTGGAAGCCACCGACGAAGAAGGCTACCGCTACACTTACTACGCCGACAAGAACGACCCCGAGAAAAAGCCCCTCTACTGGAAGCGCAAAGACTACCCTGATGTCATCTACCGCACCGAGGAGGCCAAGTTTCGCGCCATCGCCTGGGAAATCCTGCGCTTCCATGTGCAGGGCCGCCCCATTTTGGTGGGCACCACCTCGGTGGAAAAATCGGAGCGTCTCTCCCGACGGCTCAACGCGGAAAACCTGCGCCGTCTGGCCTTGATCATGCTCTTGCGCGACGCCTTCCTGCGGCAGGGGGATCGGGAGGAAGGACGCCAATATCCCGAACTGGAACCGCTGTACCGTCCTCTGGACAAATTGAGCATGGGCGAACTGCGCAATTACGCCCGCCAATGGGGCATCTCGGCCAACCCCGAAAAAGAGGACAACCTGGAGCGGCTGCGAGACCTGCTGCTGCCCACTCCCACGGAACAAAGCCGCTGGGAGGAGGTCAAACCCCGGCTCATTCAGGCGCTCCGCGCGGGCATTTCCCATCATGTGCTCAACGCGCGCAAACACGCCGAGGAAAGCCAGATCATCGCGGGCGCCGGTGCCTTTGGCGCGGTGACCATCGCCACCAACATGGCCGGTCGCGGTGTGGACATCAAACTGGGCGGCGAACTGGCCGAGGAGGTGCTCACCGCGGTCAACCGGGTGCTCAAGCGGGCGGGGTACGCCGACCCGTACGACATGCGCCTGGAAGAGCGCTACCAGGCCCTGAAGGAACTCGCTTCTGAGCAGTACGGCATCTACGAAGCCGAGGTCCGCCATTTTCTGCAGTACATGGACGACATGCGTCGGGTGCGGGAGGTCGGCGGTCTGCATGTCATCGGCTCCGAACGCCACGAATCGCGGCGTATCGACAACCAGTTGCGCGGTCGCGCCGCCCGCCAGGGGGACCCCGGTTCCTCGCGCTTTTTCCTTTCCCTGGAAGACGAACTAGTGCGCCTCTTCGGCGGTCAGACTTTGGAAAATGTCATGGCCCGCCTGCAGGTGGACGAACTGACGCCCCTGGAGCACGGGTTGGTCAACCGCCTCATCGAACAGGCCCAGACCCGGGTGGAGGGCGCCAACTTCGACATGCGCAAACACCTGCTGGAATACGACGATGTGCTCAACCAGCAGCGGGCCAAAATCTACGCCCAACGGGACCGCGTCTTCCTCAAAGACGACCTCACCGAAGATGTCAACGCCTTGCTGGAGGAGGAAATCCGCCAGCGGGTGGCCGAGGTGGTCGCCGAGCCGGAGGGCGCCTGGCGCCTGCTGGCCTACCTGGAGCAAATCCAGCCCACCCTTTCAGCCGGGCCGCGCCTCTACCCCTCCTACACCATGTACCTCCTGCTGGAAGAAATCCCACCGGAGGCCCGCCAGGACGAGGCGCGTTTGCGTCAGGCCCTCCTGGATGTGGCCCGGCGCGCCATGGAAGCCGAACACGGCCACCTGCGCACCTGGACCGAAAACCTGATCGCCACTCTGGACGAACACCTGGACAACCTGCTGCGCGAACGGGAGGAGGCGCTGGACACCTTCCTCGAGGGGTTGTCGCTGAGCGAGTCCTTCCCGCGCCGGGAAGAGGTGCAGCAGGAACTCCAAAGCATCCTGCAAATCCCTGTGGCGCTGAAACCCGCCGAATGGCAGGCCCTGCAGGAGGACCCCTGGAGCATCAAAGAGGACTTGTTGGCCGAACTGGAAGCCTACGGCGTCGAGCGCAACCTCAAGCGGGCCCTGACCACCTTGCAGCGGATAAGCGGTACCGAACTGGCCCCTGCTGGAACGCTCTTACGCCGCATGGAAGAGGAGGACCTCACCTGGGGCGAGGTGGTGTTGCAGACCCTGGACACCGTCCTGGCGCGGCGTGCCGAGCGGCTCTTCGGCCCCGCCGGGAGCATCCCTGCCGATCTGGACCTGGAACTGAAGCATCTGCTGCGGGAACGCCCACCGCTGAGCGCCACGCCGGCCACGGATGCAGAAATCCTGGTGCTGCTCGGTCGCCTGCAAGAAGGCCGGCAAACCACTTTCGACCGCAAGACACATCGGGCCATCAAAGTGGCCACCACCCGGCTGCGCTACCTTTACCTGGCCGCCACTCTGCTGGATGTCCAGGACGCTGAGGCCGTGGCCGAGGAGGTGCTGGAACACCTGCAGGAGGCCCAAACCTTTCGCCAGGAGGCGCTGGGGGCCGAGGAATGGGCCCGACTCAAAGAGGTGCCCTCCCGCCTGCTACCCCCAAAAACTCAGCGTGGGCTACGCCAGGCCCTGGGCGACGACACCTTGCAAGCCCACTGGGACACCCCCCTGGGCGTGTTCCCCGAGCCGTTGCACCAGCCCCTGGTGCAGGAGTTGGGGCGTCAGGTGCTCACCGAAATCTACCGCGCCCTGCTCCTCCACAGCATCACCAACGCCTGGGTGGAGTTCCTGACCCGCATGGAGGCCCTGCGCGTCTCCATCGGTCTGGAAGCCTACGCCCAGCGGGATCCCCTGGTGCAGTACAAGGCCAAAGCGTTCGAGGAGTACGAACGCCTGATCCGCGAAATCCGGGCCGGTGTGGTGAATCACCTATTCACCTACCGCCCCGCCGGGGTGCAGATTCAAGCCCCAGGCCGAGGAGAGACGGCCAGCGAAGCGACCCAGACCGAAGAGCCTGCCCCCGCCTCGGAGGGGAGCAGCGCCCCGGCCCCAACAACGGCCTCTTCCGGTGGCAAGAAAAAGCGTCGCCGACGCCGCCGAAAGAAAAAATAAATTTCAGGAGAGATCATGGTTCGCAAAAAGGTGCACCCTGTATCCACGCCGCGTCCCCAGACGCGTTTCTCCCCCGGCTGGGTGGCCAGCCTCCTGGTCGCCCTGCTGGTGGGCCTGTTCGCCGGGTATCACTGGGGATACACCAACGCCAGGCAACAGCAAGCCGCTGCGGTCACGCCGCCGCCCAGCCGGGCCAACGCCGTCCCGGCGAACAACGAGCCCCAGCGCTTCGAGGTCTCGGCCGACGACGACCCCGCCCGCGGGTCGGAAGACGCGCCGGTGGTCATCATCGAGTTCTCGGATTACCAGTGTCCCTTCTGCCGCCGCTTCCGCCAGCAAACCTTTGACCGCCTTTTCGAAACCTATGGCGACCAGATTCGCTTTGTCTATCGTGACTTTCCGCTGACGCAAATCCATCCCGAGGCGGTGAACGCCGCCATTGCCGCCAACTGCGCCGGGGAACAGGGGCAGTACTGGGCCTATCACGACAAACTTTTCGAGCAGGCCCAGGGATTGAGCCACGAGGCCTACCTGGCTTACGCTAAGGAACTGGGGCTGGATATGGAAGCCTTCCAGGCCTGCCTGCAGGACCCGGCTCAGGAGAAGGAAGTGCTGGCCGACTGGGATGCCGGTGTCCAACTGGGCGTTACCGGAACCCCCACCTTTTTTATCAACGGGATCCCGGTGGTGGGTGCCCAGCCCTTTGAAGTGTTTCAGCAGATCATCGACCAGGAATTGCAGAAGTCCCCTTGAGGGGGGCGCCCCCCATGGGCCGAGAACGGCCCCCTGAGTCCGGCCCAACGAACAACCCCCGGAGGCGGTCGCCTTCCGGGGGTTGCGTTTACCGCCGGGGAGCGGTGAGTGGTTCCTTGAAGTCGTACAGACCATCCCGCACGGTCCAGATTGCGCCGCAGGCCGTGCAGGGCAAACGGTCCCCCTCCTGGTGCAGAGGCTGGCCACAATGCGGGCAGCGGAAGAACGCGCCCTCACGGGCAACCGGGGTGTCGCCCACGGCGCGGGCGCGTAGGAACACCGAGGGGGTCAGTTGCCACCAGTCGCCGGTGTATTGGGCCAGGGCGTCCAGGTTCACCAGCACGACCAGCGGCACCAGGCGCTTGAGCAGGCCGAGGCGGAAGTGCGAGACGGTCAGCCGACGCTCGACGGCAAACCCGACCTCGGCCAGCCAGGCCTCCACCTGCCGGGGGTGAAAGTCGAAGTTGAGGGGGGCAAATTCCACGGGATCGAGGGTGAAGGGATTCCAATTCTGGCGGCGCAGCCACCAGCGCAGGATGGCCTTGAGATTTCGCTTGTTGGCGAACTCCAGGATGAAGGTACCCTGGGGACGCAAAACCCGCCGCACCTCGGCCAGCACCCGCGGGGCATCGGCCATGTGGTGCAACACGCGGATCATGGCGGCCGCATCGAACAGGCCGTCCATAAAGGGCATGGTGTAAGCGTTGGCGGCCACATAGAGATAGCGTCCCTCGCTCCCCAGACGCTCCTGCGCCTGGCGCAACATGGTGCGCGAGTAATCCAGGAGCACCACCCGTCGAAAGTGCCGGTAGCGCGGGGTGTTGCGCCCGGCCCCGGCCCCTACTTCCAGCAGCCACTCACCCCCCTGGCCCCGGAGCAAGCGGCGCAAGGCGATGGCCTCGACCCGGTCCTCATAGGCCCGGTTGGCCTGCTCCCAAAAGCGGCGCTGATAATCCGAGCCTTCGTAATCGCAGACCGGGGGCAAATCCGCCGGGGACGCAGGTTCAGGCGGCATGGCCTTCTCCTCCGGCGGCAGGTTCGGACGGGGCGGCCTCTTCCGCCTCCTCGCCCACCGCCCGCTTAGCGCCGTTGTAACCACGCCCAACGCCCCGATAGAAGAAGCCCAATCGCTTCATGGTCGCCGGATCGTAAATATTGCGCCCATCGAAAATCACCGGCTGCTTCATTGCTTCGCCCACCCGCTCCAGATCCAGTTGCTTGAACTCGTTCCAATCGGTGACCACCACCAGCGCATCGCAGCCCCGGGCCAGCGCGTAGGGGTCGGAGCACATCTCCACTTCGGGGAGGATGGCGCGTGCGTTTTCCATGGCGATGGGATCGTACGCCCGCACTTTGGCGCCCTCGCGCAATAACCCGCGGGCGATGTCGATGGCCGGGGCCTCGCGCATGTCGTCGGTGTTGGGCTTGAAAGCCAGGCCCAAAAGGCCTACGGTCTTGCCCTCCAGGCTGCCGCCCAGCATTTCTTTGACGCGCTCCACAGCCATGCGCCGCCGGTCGGCGTTGATTTCCATCACGGCGTGGAGCAGTTGCGGATGCCGGCCCTGAACCTCGGCCATGTGGGCCAAAGCCTTCACATCTTTGGGGAAGCACGAGCCGCCGTAACCCAATCCCGCCTCCAGGAAGAGCGGGCCGATGCGCGGGTCGTATCCCATGCCCACGGCCACCTCTTTCACATCCGCGCCCAGGGCTTCGCAAATGTTGGCGATTTCGTTGATGAAGGAGATTTTGGTCGCCAGGAAGGCGTTGGAGGCATACTTGATCATCTCGGCGGTGCGCAGGTCGGTGAGAATGATGGGCGCGCGCAGCGGCAAGTGCAACTGGGCCACCTTTTCGGCCGCCTCGGGGTCCGTGGAACCCAAGACAATGCGATGCGGGTTCATGAAATCGTGCAGAGCCGCCCCCTCGCGCAGAAATTCAGGGCACGAGACCACGGAAAAGGGATGCGTCTCACGCTGATGTTTGCGGATGATGTCGGCCACCCAATCGCCGGTGCCCACGGGCACGGTGGATTTGTTGACCACGATAAGGGGGCCGCTCATGTTTTCGGCGATGGACTTTGCGGCAGCCTCCACATAGCGCAGGTCGGCCTCGCCATCCACGCCCTCAGGCGTCCCCACGGCGATAAAGGCAAACTCGGTGCCTTCCAGCGCCTCGGCGTAGGAGGTGGTGAAACTCAAACGCCCGGCGTGGACATTGCGGCGCACCATCTCCTCCAACCCGGGCTCGTAAATGGGCATCTCGCCCCGCTTGAGCATGGCAATTTTCTCTTCGTCAATGTCCAGAGCCACCACGCGATTGCCCAGGTCGGCAAAGGCAGCCGCGGTGACCAAACCGACATAACCGACGCCAACCACAGTGATCTTGCGCATCTCGCTCTCCTTCGCTTAGAGATGAGGTTTTGTGCAACACAAAAGCGGCCCCGCCACTGGCGTGCGCTGTGCGCGGAGGCCCCATCGGTGCACCGATCCCTCGCTGAGAAGAAACCCCTTGCGGTAGCCACCCGGCCCATTGACAGCGTTCCTCTCCTCGATGTTCCCCAACGCAACGGGCGACGACCGCCGCCAAATGATACCACAAGCCCGCTGAAGACACCCACACCTATCCACACCTATCCCTGAGCCTCACCTTCCGCTGCGGCCATGGCGCGGTAACGCGGGGGCAACACCCGCGCTGGCGGCCAACGCGGCCCGACAGGCTGGGAAACCGCCGCGCGCACGATGGCCTGCAACATGAACACATCATAGGCCGCCCAAAACACATTGATCAGGATCCCCACGGCGTCGGTGCGCCAGCCCAACCCCAGGGCCACCAGGCCAAACAAAATGCTCAAAAGCAACAGCACCAGCACGGCCAGTTGAGGCACCACCAGGTGGAGGTAGACCCCCTGCCTGCGCTCCTTGGGCGTGACGCGAAACCCCATCCGCCGCCCCCCGAAGGCGATGACCACGGCCTGGATCCACAACGGGAACAACGCCAGGTTGTACTGCTCTCCGCGCAACGGTTTCATGCCCCAGGCGGCAATCATGAACATCAACTGGTTCATGAGCAGGTAAGGCACAATGCGCACCAGGAAATCGCCGGCAAACGAAACCACGGGCGCGATGCCAAAAAGCAAATAAATCGCCGGGGCCAGCAGATAGACCACACTGGCGAAACCAGAAAAATAACTGTAGATGGTCATGAAGTACTGCAAGCGCTGCCCAAGGGTCAGCCCGGGCAGGGTCAGGGGGTTGTAATGCAAAAAGACCTGCAAGGTGCCCACCGCCCAGCGCAGGCGTTGTTGCAACACACTGCCCAAATCCTCCGGCGCCAGGCCGTAGGCCAGAATCTCCGGGTGGAAAACAGACTTCCAACCCAAAGCGTGGAGTTGCAGGGCCGTGGCCATGTCTTCGGTGATGCTCACCGTCTCCAAAGCCTGGATGTCCAACGCCTCTCCGCTCTCCAAACGCAGGGCCTGGGCCACGGTCTCGTCCAGGCCCAGCGCCTCCATCGGGGGAGCCGCCACCTCGCTAAGGTCATACAGCAACCCCCACAACCCTTTCTCGATGGCCTGCCCCACCTCGTGGGTCGTCTCGACGGCGACCACGCGGGTGGACGTGGCTGCGGGGCCCAAGGCCCCGCGCAGGAACTCCAGCAAACTGAAGGGTTCAGTAAACACCTGGAAGATTTTCTCCGGTGCCACCCCTACCAACTGCTGCAATTCGCTCATCGCCGAGAGGTCCTGACGCCGGATTTCTTCCTCGAGCTTCGCCTCGGACAACGGCGCTTCGAGCAGGGCGACCACCTCTTCTGGGGTCCCCAGCACCTGTTCCACCGTATCCGCCTCCACGCCCAGGGCTTCCACCCGCTCCACGGCCCGCTGCTGCTCCAGGGCACCCATGGCCTTCAGGTCGGCGGCGATGCGCTTCAAATCCTCCAGGATGATTTCCCGCTGGATATCCTCCACTTCTTCGTTGAAGCGCGCCAAGATAGCCTCCAGCGTCATTTCTCCCTCACGGAGGGCCTGCGAAGCCTCAACAGCAGCGCGGGAGATTCGCCGGGCGTAGTGGCGAAAACGGCGCGGGATGCGGACATGGCCCATTTGCATCCGCACGGGCAACTCGCTGATGGCCCGAAGAATGCGGCGCTCGGTTTGCCGCACATACCGCCAGATCCCCAAATGCAGCAACGCCTCTCGCCGCAACACCGCATTGGTGCCAGTAAAGAAGGCGGCGTTCCACCCATCCTTTCCTTGCTGAATGGGGCCGTAGAACAGCGGGGCCTGGCTACCAAAGGGGTCTTCCTCGCTCACATTGTAGAAATACTGAGGGGTCTGGACAAAGGCCACCTTTGGGTCGCGGAAATACCCCAGGGTGCGATCCAGGATTTCAGGCGCAGGCACCTGATCCGCATCCAGAATAAGGATGAACTCCCCCGAGGTGCGCAGCAGGGCATTGTTGACATTTCCCGCCTTGGCGTGCCGGGGTTTGCCTTCCCACTCCGGACCTCGGGTGATGTACCCCACCCCCAGGGTGGCGCACAGCGCCCGAAATTCGGGGCGGTCGCCGTCGTCCAGCACATAGGTGCGATGAGGGTAGCGAATGCGCAAAGCCGCCTCCACGGTGAGGCGAACAAGATCCAGCGGTTCATTGTAGGTGGTGATGAACACATCCACCGTGCGCCCTTCTGGCAGGGGCGGAGGCTGGCGGCGGAAAGTAGGCTTCCACAGGGTCATCACAAAAAGCAGGGTGCCGATGAAGGAATAGGTCTCCGCGGCCAGCAAAGGCAGGGCAAACCAGGGCGCTTCCCAGTTGATGGAGCGGGTGTAGCGGAAAGAAAAATAATACAACCCCAGGAAAAGGGTGCTCACCGCCACCAACCGGATGACCCACATCCGCAGCCGGAACCGCACATAGGGGTCGTGGGGCAACCAGGGATCCAGCAAGCGGTTGATCATCCGCTGGAAGCGGTTGTAGCGCAAGAACTCAGTGGACGATGCCATAGCCCGTCATCCATTTCATCAATGCGAAGAGGAAGGTGAACTTCTGGGAAAGGTCGTAGAGGAAGAGGTACCCCACAAAGTAGAACGCCCCGGGGTAGCGATACACCAGAGAAAGCACAAAGTCATAGATGGGGCGCAAAAAGCGCTCGGCCAGCAGGAACAACCCCAGGCTTCCAACGCCGATGAGTGCCCCGCCCAGCATATCGCTAGGCCAGTGAAACCCCAGCGCAATATGCAAGGCGCTGAAATATCCCATCAAGGCCAGCATCAACCAGCCGGCGCGTCGCTGAAGCGTCCAGAGCCCCAACGCCAGGGCAAAAAACATCACCGCGTGGTCGCTGGGAAAAGCGCCCTGGACCGCCAAGCCGGAGGTCACCCTTCGCCAGATTTGCGGTGGGATGGGGATTTGCAAAGAGAAAACGGCAAAAGGTCGCACCCGGGGGACCATGCCCTGGAGCACCGACGCGGCGAAGAAACTGGTGATCAACGCGCCAAACACGCTCAACACCCGACGGCGCGCTTCTAAACGGGTGACCCGCGCCGAAATGGGGATCACCCCCGGATCGCCATAAAACCACATCCAGGTCAGCCCCATGGCCGCGACCATCCAGGGCAGGCGGTCCGAAACAGTCAACGCATGATAAAACCGGTCGGGGCTTTGCGCTACCCAGCGGTTCAGGACCTGCAGCAGCCATACATCGAGCATCATCCAATTCATAGGTTCCCTCTACCGCCGCCGGGCGTCAATGAGGAAAATAAACCCCCAGCCAGGTCGCCAGAAGACCAAAGAACCACGCCATGCGTTGCGAAAGATCCAGCAGGATCAGCAGGCCCAGGGCATAAGCCCAATGAGGCCGGGCATCCACCTGCATCAACAAGGGGTTCAACAACCAACTCATCTTACGGCGCAAGGCAAAGGCGATGGCCAAGCCCATCATCCCCAAAGCGAAACCGGCCACCATGTCGGTGGGGTAATGATAGCCCAGGGCCACCCGCAAGGCGCTGAAGAACATCACTCCCAAAAACACCACCCCGCTCCAGCGCCGCGAGACCAGCCAGACGCCCGCGGTCAGGGCGCCCCAAAAGGCAGCATGGTCGCTGGGGAAGGCCCCATGTTGCTGACGGAACACCTCCACCACCTGCGCCCAGACCGTCGGGTCAATAGGCGCCTGCAAGGGCATCCAGGTCAACGGCACGGGGCGCGCGGTCCAAAACGCCAGAGGACGCGCCGCCGCGAAGGCCAGCACGGCACCGATGAGGGTGGTCAGCACCGCCAGACGATGCCGATACACCTCGTCTTCTTCGTCCCACTGCTCCGCCTGCTGCTCCCCCTGGGCAAACCACAGGGCCACCAGGATGGCGCTGGCCAGGATCCAGGGGGTCACATCCGAGAGAAACAGCGCCGCATGGAAGTACTGGGGCTTGAGCGCAATGAGGTGATTCAGCCACAAAACCGCAGACTCATCCCAACCCATGCCGCCTTATCCTTCGCCTCATTCGAACACTTCTTCCTCGGCCTCTTCCTTGCGTCCAAACCAGCGTCGGCCGAAGAACACAATGGCCCAAACCGCCAGCGCCGTAACCACGATGGCGGCGGTGATCACCATCCAGGGCTTGGGCAATGGGAGCAACGGCTCCCGTTTCACAACCACCGGTTTGAATTCCGGCGACTGCTCCACCGCGCGGTAGATAACCTGCGTGCGGCCATTGTCGCGCACCAGAGCGACCGAGCCGGGCTCGTCCACCGGCGGGACCTGCTTCAGGAGCGCTTCCAGGGCGCGTTGGGCACCCGCCGAGGTGGCTCCAAAAGCCAGCAAGGCCACCCGGTCTTTGTTCCAGGGCGAGGGACCTTCGCGCAACAGTCCCTGTCCGGGGTCTTGCAAGGCCTGATAAAGCCCTTCCTCGCCGCGATAGCCCGGCACAGCGCCCATTTTCTCCAAAGCCGCCTGCAGCAAGGGGTGCTCCTCCTTGGCCCCGAAGAGCACCACATGCGCCTCAACCAGCCGGGGGTCGTCGGCCTTCACCTGCGCCACCAGCCGAAAGCCCAGGTCAGGGTGACCATAGAGCCCCAGCAGCGCGGACAGGGCCAGTCCCTGTTCGATTTGTTGCGCAACGGGTTGGGGCGGCAAAATCAACAGGGTGGGTTCTATGGCATCCGTGCGCACAAAGGGATACGGGAAAGCCTGCAAATCGGGCAGGGAATCGTAAACATGAGGCACATAAAAGGTGGTATCCGCCTGGAGAATGGTCCAGGCCGCGTCGGGATGCACCACCTCACAATCCTGTTCCCGGAGATAGTTGCCCACCTCCATGCGCACGATGAGCCTCGATGGGACACGGCCCTGCAAATCGCGGTTCAGGCGGGCGACAGGCAAATCGAAGGCCATCTCATGTTGATCAAAATCTGGCCCGGTGCGCACGCTGCCCACCGGCACATCGTTGATGTACACCGTGATGTACGATTCGCGGGAGGTAAGGGCCGGGCTGGTCTGGTAGCGCAAGATGAGTTGGCTTCCCTTATCCCACACCCAGCCGGGGGGGCGATAGAAGTAAAAGTACTCGTTGTGCACCCCCGTCCCTTTGACCTTGCGATCCGTCTCGCCCAACTGGGCAAAAGTGGTCATATCGGTGGACCAGGGCGGCGGCACGGGGGCCACCTCGGGAAGCGGGTCGCCCACAAACTGGAAAGTGCCCTGCAGCGCGGCAAAGGTGCGCGACCGGGCGAAAACCTCTCCAGCCCGCCTGACCCCTTCCTGCGTAGCGCCACTGACCACCAACACATAGCGGGCCGCGTTCCAGGGGGCCATCAGGAGTTGGATCACGCCGTGCCCGGCCGGCGCCACCTGCCCGGCCGCGTCCACAAAACCGCTCCCTTTCCAGGGCGCCGGCAAACGAGCGCCGTTTTCCTGCAGCCAGGGCAATCGCTCCGGTGGCCCCACAAAGATCACCTGGGCATCCGGCACATTCTGAGGGTCGAACGCCGAGGCCAGGATAACCTGGAAGGCCGGTTGGGTGTTGGCCGCCTGGGCCAGACGGGCGGCCAACCATCCTGCGGTGGTCAACTCTGTGTCGGTCGGTTCATCAGGCAAGACAAACACCAGGGGCGGCGCGGGAGCGTACTCCTCGGCCCCCTGCACCACCAGATCCAACGCCAACTGGCCCAGGTCGGGTTTGGGTTCGCGCAACGCGGGGGTGATGGTCAACGCCGTGCTCGGCGCGATTTCCACCCATTGCGCCGGGTTGTTCGTCTCCTCACACACTTCGTCGGTCACCCGCAGGTAGCCCTGAAAGCGCAAGGAAAGGCCCTTGCGCCCCAGCCAGTTAGCCGGGATGGGAATCTGCACCGTGTGCCAGGTCTCATCGGCCTCCAGCGAGATGCTGGCCACCTCCAACCCGTTGGCGATCACCGTCAAGGTGGAACGGGGGCGCAGAAGCGAGGAGGCGCGATAGGTCAGCGAGAGTTCGGCCGGAGAGGAAAAGGCCCAATCCGTTCGAAAGGGGATCCACACCCGAACCGTGCCGTACATCCCCCGGAGGGCCAAAGGCTCGCGATACCCCACTTGCTCCAGGGTCACCGTCTGCTCGCCCGGTGCCGGGGTGCGCTCCAACCTTGGGGCGGCCTGGGCATCGGGGAGCCCCCCGAATAGAGCCAGCCACCCCAACAGCGCGACAAGCACACTCCTTACCCACAAGTGCTGGCGCATGTGTTGTCTCCTTTCTGCATGACGCGGCACACGCCGATCTCCCCCCATCTGTCCCCTGGTAGGCCTCAAGCCTTAACCAAAGATTCGATGGCTTCTTCCACCGAAGGATAGACGCGAAACACGCGATCCAACAAAGTCAATTCAAGCGCCCGCCGGACCTGACCGCCCACCCGGGCGAGAACCAGCGTGCCGTCTTGTTCACGCGCCGCCCGCAAACCCGAGACGAAGAGGCTCAACACGGTGGAGTCGATGAAGGTCACTTCTCCCATATCCACGACGAGTAGCGGTGTATGCTCGGTGGTCAATTGCTCCAGCGTTTTGCGCAATTTGTCCAGGTTACCCGCGTGCCATTTACCTTTCAGGTGCACCACGGCCACCCCCAACATGGGGCGCTCAACCCGGATGGTGAATTGGGCCATACCCTCCATCCTCCAAGGCAAGAGAAGAAGCGGCCATGTAGCCAAAATTATACCAGCAACCCGGCGCCGGCCTAGTGTTGCCCCGTGGGAACGCCCCCTTGAGGCTCCTGCGCGAGGCCCTGGCGGCGTTCGATGGCGAGGCCACTTTGTCCCCAAACACTTGACATCACCCCGTATCCTATTACAATTGCCCCACGCGCGGCAGGCACAAGCCGTGCGTCCCACCGCACGGTCTGCAACGCCCACGTGCGGTGTCGTCTTAGGGGATGACCGCCGGAGACGGTGGGTCCCCCTCGGCCGTCTGCCTGGCAGACTGGCTTCTCTTCCCCTGCCCCTGGGGGGCACAAACCCTGTGCAAAGGAGGTTCTTTATGGAGAAGGTTGTGGCTTCTCTGGGGGACCTTCGGGGGACGGCCGAGCGTAACGCTCTTGGGCGTCACCTGATTGCAGAAATTTGGACCGAGCACCCCCACCTGCTGGACGATTTGGAACACCTGAAGGACGCCGTCAAAACCGCCTGTCGTGCAGGCAACCTGACGGTGGTGGATGTGTTGGCCCATAAGTTTGCGCCCCATGGGGCCACCCTCATCGCGTTGCTTATGGAATCCCACCTCTCCATTCACACCTGGCCAGAGCACGGCTACGCCGCGGTGGATGTGTTCGCCTGTGCGGGAGATCCTGAGCGCGCGCTGGAGGTGCTGGCCCAGGAATTACAGGCCCATCGTGTGGAAATCGTGGATCTGGACCGGGGCCTCCTGCCGGAAGGCGAAACGCCCGTCTGCCGCTTTGAGCCCCACAGTGAAGTACCCACCAGTTTAGCCATATGAATTTCTCTGGCGCAGTGGCGGAAAGCGGCTTCCCTCACCGTTGGGTGCTCACCTTTGTCGAGCACTGGCTGTACCGAGGGAAGTCGCCTTTCCAACAAATCGACATCGGCGAGGCCGGCCCTTTAGGCCGGTGCCTCTTTTTAGACGGCTGGCTGCAACTGGCCGAAGCGGACGAACACATTTACCACGAACACCTGGTGCTCCCGGCGCTGCTGGCCCATCCTCATCCCGAACGGGTGCTGGTGTTGGGCGGCGGGGATGGGCTGGCCGTGCGAGAGGCGTTGCGGCACCGCGCGGTGCGCCAGGTGACCATGGTAGACATCGACGAGCAGGTAGTCACCGCCTGCCGCACCCACCTAGGGTCGCTCCAACAAGGCGCGCTGGATGATCCCCGGGTGCAGGTGCTCATCAAAGACGCGCGCCGCTACCTGCGTCAAATCCCGGCACGCTTCGATGTCGTGCTGGTCGATCTGGTGGACTTTACTCCGGATAGCCTCGCGCTCTACGCCGACATCCTGGACCACCTTCCGCGCGTGCTGCAACCCGGAGGCATCGTGGTGGGCCATGGGCCGGATCCCGGCCCACCCCACTTCACGGGGCTGTATCTGGTGGCCTTCCTGGGCCAACGCTTCCCTGCCACGGCGTGGTTCACCGGTTTCGTGGGCAGTTTTGGCGAACCATGGACCTTTGTCTTTGCCGCGGCCCAACCTCTTTGGGCCGCGCTTTCACCCCGCGCGTGGCAGGAGCGGGCCAAAGCGTTGGTCACCCCCCCGCGCTCCTTCCTCCCCGAAAACCTGCCCGCTATGCTGCGCCACCCTTCCGCCGAGGAGGAGCGCATCCGGCGCTTCGGCCAGCGTCCCATCACCACCCTTCCTGAACCCGCCTGGCATGCCCGGGTGTTGCATGCTGGGGCCGCCCAACGGCTTTTCACGGCACTCCGCCCCCCTGAGGAGACCTGAGCACACCCGGCCCCGGCCCAAAACCCGGGGGCTTCGAACGAAAACGCGCGGCCAGATGGCCGCGCGTTGGTTTTGCCAGGCTCCCTCGGGGTCAGAAGAACAAGGGGTACTTCTGGGGATTCACCTCGTGCATCATGCGATACACCTTGAAGAAAATCTCTTCCACATTGGGTTTGGAGAAGTAATCCCCGTCAAAGCCATAGGCGGGGCGGTGTTCCTCGGCCGGAATGGTCAGCGGCGGCGAATCCAGCCACTGATAGCCCCCCTGTTTCTCCAGCACTTCCTGCATCATGTACGCCGTGGCCCCGCCAGGCACATCTTCGTCGGTGAACACCACGCGGTTCGTCTTCTTCAGCGACTCCACGATGCGCCCGTGGATATCAAAGGGCAGCAAAGACTGCACATCGATCACCTCGGCCTCAATCTCCACCTTCGCCAGTTCCTCGGCGGCCTGTAGCACGATGCGGCACATCGCGCCGTAGGTCACGATGGTCACATCGCGCCCTTCTCGCAACACCTCGGGCACGCCCAAAGGCACGGTGAACTCGCCCAAGTTGCTAGGCAGTCGCTCCTTGAGCCGGTAACCGTTGAGCACCTCGACCACCACGGCGGGATCGGGGCTTTCGGCTTTGAGCAGCGTATTGTAAAAGCCCGCGGCGCGGGTCATGTCGCGGGGCACCAGCACATGCATCCCCCGCACCAGGTGGATCAAGCCGGCCATCAGCGAGCCGGAGTGCCAGACCCCCACCAGGCGGTGCCCCCGGGTGCGCACGATGACCGGCGCGATTTGCCCACCGGCCGAGCGCCAGAGCATGGTCGCCAGGTCATCGGACATGATCTGCAGGGCGTACAGCAAATAGTCCAGATACTGGATTTCCGCGATGGGCCGCAGCCCGCGCACGGCCAATCCAATGGCCTGTCCGATGATGGTGGTCTCGCGGATGCCCGTATCCGAGACACGCAACGCACCGTACTTGGCCTGCAGGCCCTTGAAAGCCTGATTCACGCCGCCCAGGTAGCCCACATCTTCGCCAAAGGCCACCACCCGCGGGTCACGGGCCAGGGCGATGTCGAAGAAGCGGTTGAGGAGCTGGAAGCCCGGCAGTTCGGGGGCGTCGGGCGCATAAGTGGGCTTGACTTCGGGTACATACAAGGCCGAGGTGGGCCAGGGGTTGTAGAGATGGGAGCCGTAGCGCTGCCGGTTCTCTTCTTCATGGCGTTGTCGCCAGGCGATGAGCACCTGCTTTCCGGGGTGGGGATCGTCCTTGAGGGCCAGCAGCGCCCTGCGGGCGGCGGCTTGAATGTCCTTGCGCAGCAGTTGCTCCTTTTGCAACAGTTCCTCTTTGATGCGGCGCAATTCCTCGGCGTGGGCCGAGGTGGCGGCCACCTCATCCAGAATATCGGCGAATTCCTGTGCTTCGCGCCGCATGGGGGCAAGGAAGTCGGCATAGGCTTGCTTCTGCACCCGACGCACATAGTCCCGTTCTTCTTTCTCCAGGGCGTCCAACTCGGCTTCGGTGGCCAGATGCTGCGCCAGAATCCACTCCCGGAACTTGCGCAGGGCATCGTGCTCTTCTTCCCACTTCAGGCGCTCTTTGGACTTGTAGCGGGTGTGCGTCCCCGAAGTGGAATGCCCCTGAGGTTGCACCAAATCGGTGACATGGATGATGGAAGGCACATGCTCTTCGCGGGCCAACCGCCCGGCTTGCTGATAAACCTCCACTAGAGCGGGATAATCCCAGCCTTTGACGGTGAACAGTTCATAGCCCAGCCGATCCGGCCCTTCCCGTCGAAAGCCCGAGAGAATGGCCGAGAGGTCCTCTTTGGTGATCTGATACTTGTTGGGGACCGAGATGCCGTACCCGTCATCCCAGATGGAGATCA
Source organism: Anaerolineae bacterium (assembly GCA_011176535.1). Classification (NCBI taxonomy): domain Bacteria; kingdom Bacillati; phylum Chloroflexota; class Anaerolineae; species Anaerolineae bacterium. Next base: position 19,750 of record DUEP01000009.1, read on the forward strand.
CCGCCGGGGCTTGCAGTACCCCGATGGCGTTCACCGTTTCCCAAAACATGCCCTCGGCACAGGTAGCGTTGCCGATGGTGGCCCAGGCCACCTCGTTGCCATTGCGCGAGAACTGGGTGAAGCGCTTGAGTTCCTCCAGTTGACGGTAAAGCACCGAGGCGTAGGCCAGCCCCACCAAACGCGGCATCTGGGAGCCGGTGGGCGAGACATCGGCCACGACATTGTAGCGATCTATTTGCGGCTTCCAGGTGCCATCCGGATTGAGGAAGGGCGCGCCAAAGTGATTGTTCATGTTGCGCCCTCCCGTGGCCGGGTCATAGGAGGTGTCGGCATGGCCGTAGAGTTGGGCGAAGAAACCCTCCAGGCTGAGCAGCCCCACAGCCATCATGAAAGTCTGGTCCCGGTAGTAGCCTGTGCGCCAATCCCCCTTACGGAAGGCTTTGGCCCAGGCGATTTGAGCGATCTCCTTCCCGCCGCCGAAGATACCGAACTGGGCGTGGCCCAGCATCACCTCCTGGTAGCCGATCAGGCTGGCCTGGCGGCTGCGATAGGCCAGCCGATAGTCGGCCAGGATTTCTTCACGGGTGAGGGTAAGGTCGCCGATTTGTACCTCATCAAGCAACGGGGCGGTTTCGGCCATGGTTCTCTCTCCTTTCTGCAAAGGTCGGCCTCCGACTGAGCCCTGGTACGGAATGCTAACGAGCGGCTCCGACCAGCCGGGGCCCGGCGCTGGGAAGGGTGCGTGCCCCGACTCACCGTCCCGGACAGGGAAGCGGAGGCTTCCTATGAGGTTGTCAAAGGGCCATGCCCCGGCTGGTCACCGGGGAACGGGGACGCGAAAGCGGGGCGGCAGGCAGGCCCCGCCTCGCTCAGGGGAACACAGGTCAAATGTGAATGGCGTGCCCCTCGGCGGCGTGTGCCGCTTCCATGAGGACCTCGCTCAGCGTGGGGTGAGCGTGCACATTGCGGGCGATCTCCGCGCTGGTGAGTTCCATCATCCGCGCCAAGGTGAGTTCGGGCAGAAGTTCGGTCACTTCGGGGCCAATCATCTGCGCCCCTAAAATCTCGCCGTATTTGGCATCGGTGACAATTTTCACCCAGCCCTGGGATTCACCCAACCCCAGCGCCTTACCGTTGGCCTGGAAGGGGAACTTACCCACCCGGACCTCATAGCCCCGTTCCCGGGCCTGGGCCTCGGTCAGCCCAAAGGACGCCACCTGGGGAATGCTGTAGACCGCGCGCGGCATCATCTCGTAGTCCAAGGCCACGCTTTCCGCCCCCGCGATGTTCTCGGCGCACACGATGCCCTGAGCCGAGCCCACGTGGGCCAGCATGAGTTTCCCGGTCACATCGCCGATGGCCCAGATGCCGGGCACATTGGTCGCCATGCGCTCATCCACCTCAATGGCGCCCCGTCGGTCCAGCCGCACGCCCAACGCCTCCAAGCCCAGGCCGGCGCTGTTGGGCCGGAACCCGATGGCGAGCAGCGTCTGCACCGCTTCCAGCGTCTTCTGCTCGCCCTTCTCATCGCTGACCGTGATCCAGACGCCCTTGTCCCCGGCCTCGACCTTCTCTACCTTGTGGCCGGTGAGGCTCTTAATGCCGCGCTTGGCAAAGGCCTTCGCCAACTCCTTGCCGATTTCCTCGTCCTCCAGCGGCAACAAGCGGGGCAGCATCTCGACCAGGGTCACCTCGACGCCGTAAGCGTTCCACACGGTGGCGAACTCCACCCCAATGGGGCCAGCCCCGATGATGACCACCGATTTGGGCAGATGAGATTGCAAAATGGCCTCGCGGTAGGTCAGCACCCGCTTGCCGTCGGGCTCCACACCGGGGAGAAGGGCCGGCCGGGCTCCGGTAGCGACCACAATGTTTCTAGCCTGCAGGGTGGTCACCTTACCATCGTTGTCGGTCACTTCCACCGTCTCCGGGGCCACAATGCGCGCCGTGCCCATGTGGACCTCAATGCCGTTTTTGCGCATGAGGAAGGCCACCCCCTTGGTCAGCCGCTGGGAGACCCGCCGGCTGCGCTTTACCGCGGCCGCGTAATCCAGTTTCAGGTCGCTGAAGGTGATGCCGTATTCCTTGGCGTGGCGCTTCAGCAGCAAGGCCAGTTCGGCGTTGCGCAACAGCGCCTTGGAAGGGATGCAGCCCACATTGAGGCACACCCCGCCCAACCATTCCTTGTCCACAATCGCCGTTTTCAACCCCAACTGCGCGGCACGAATCGCACTGACATAGCCAGCAGGACCGGCACCAATGATGAGCACATCGTACATGGTGTCCTCCGAGTGGATGAAGTTGCCAAAGCCGGATGGCGATCAGCCCTCGATGGGCCAGTTTTCCAACACCTCAACGATTTTCGCGACAAACATATCGGCCATCGCCCCGTCGATCAAACGATGGTCGAAGCTCAACGAAAGGTACACCATGGGGCGGATGGCGATACTGTCGTTGCCCCAGTCATCGGTGACCACCACGGGGCGCTTTTTGATGGCGCCCACGCCCAAAATGGCCACATTGGGCTGGTTGATGATGGGGAAAGCAAACAACGAACCGGTCACACCGTGATTGGTGATGGAGAAGGTGCTCCCGGAGATGTCATCAGGCTGCAATTTACGGTTGCGGGCACGCTCTGCCAGATCGTTCACCGCTCGGGCCAGCCCCAGCAAAGAGAGTTCGTCTGCGTTCTTGATCACCGGCACGATAAGTCCTTCCTCGCCCAGCGAAACCGCCATGCCGATGTTGATCTGGCGGTGCATGACCATTCCCTGGTCGCTCCAGGAAGCGTTGACGATGGGATAGGCCTGCAGCGCCTGAGCGGCGGCGTACACGAAATACGGCGTGAAGGTCAGGCGCACCCCGGCCTGGGCAAAGGCTTCTTTGTGCGCTTTGCGATGGGCCACAACACGGCTCAGGTCGGCCTCGAACACGGTGAGCACATGGGGCGCCGTGTACTTGGAGTACACCATATGCTCGGCGATGGACTTGCGGATGCGGTCCAGGGGCACGATGGTATCGCCCGGCAGCGTGGGCACAGGCCTGGCTTTGAGGCCCGCCGGCCCGCTCGGGGTCACCGTGACCACCGCAGGAGCCACCTCGCCTGCCGGCGGGGCTGCCGGTGCCGGTGCCGGAGCGGCCTGCCGCTGGGCCAGATAGGCCAACACATCCTCCTTGGTGATGCGCCCCCCCAGCCCGGTTCCTCTCACCTGACTCAGGTCCACCCCGTGCTCATTGGCCAGTTTGGCCACCAGAGGCGAGATGAACCCCAGTTGAGGATGCCGCCCGGGCTGGTAATGCACCTCCACGCGCGGCCGAGGCGGAGTTGCCTCAGGAGCAGGAGCGGGGGCCTCAGGTGCCGAGGGCACCGGGGCAGCCTGGGGAACGGCCCCCGCCTGTGGGGTCCCGGCCTGCACCTCAGGGGGAGACGCCGCGGTCTGGGGTTTTGGCGCTTCTTCTTCGGGGATGGCTTCCCCCGATTCGCCGATCCAGGCCAGCAAACCACCCACCGGAACTACCGCGCCTTCCGGCGCCAGAATCTTCAGCACCACCCCGTTGGCCGGGGCGGGAATCTCGGTATCCACCTTATCGGTGCTCACTTCCACCAGAGGCTCGTTTTCCTCTACTGCATCGCCTTCAGCCTTCAGCCAGCGATTCACCGTGCCTTCGATGACGCCTTCACCTAACTGGGGCAACAAGACTTTGACCGGCATGTCTTCCCTCCGAGTGATGGTAAACAAAAGGGGAGCGGTGGCTCCGCTCCCCTTTAAAGGGCGGCCCTACAAAAGAAACAACACAATAAGCATGCGGGCGATGAACAACACGCGCTTTACTCCTTGAGGTGGGTTGCCACGATTTCGGCGATATCCTGGACCGGCGGGGCGCCTTCCCCGGCTTCCTTCGAGGCGTCGTTGAGCATGATCATGCAGAAGGGGCACCCCACGGCCACCGTTTCGGCACCGACGGCCTGGGCCTCGGCGTAGCGGATCAGGTTGATGCGTTTGGTGCCTTCCTCTTCCTTCCACATCTGCGCGCCGCCTGCGCCACAGCAAAGGGAGAGGTCCTTGCTGTGCGCCATCTCGACCAGTTCACCACCGGCCTGCTGCAACACAAAGCGCGGCGCTTCGTATTGTCCGTTATGACGGCCCAGGTAACAGGGGTCGTGGAAAGTGATCTTGCCCAGGCCCTCAGCGTCCAGTTGAATTTTACCATCCTTCAGCAATTCTTCGATGAACTGGCTGTGATGCACTACATCATAGTGGCCGCCGAATTGAGGATATTCGTTCTTCAGGGTATGCAGGCCATGGGGGCAGATGGTGACGATGCGCTTGGGGTTGATCTCGTTGAGCATCTCCACATTGGCCGAAGCCAACTCAAAGAAGAGGTATTCGTTGCCCGCACGGCGAGCCGAATCGCCGCAGCAGGTTTCCTGCTCGCCCAACACGGCGTAATTCACGCCTGCTGCGTTGAGGATCTTGGCAAAGGCGCGGGCGACTTTCTGCACGCGCGCGTCGGTGGCCGCCGCACACCCCACCCACCAGAGCACCTCGGGTTCGGGGTTGTCTTCAATGGTGGGCACTTCCAGCCCTTCGGCCCACTTCATCCGCTCGTTGGGCGGCACATTCCACGGGTTCATGGTCCGTTCCATGCCGCGGAAGGCCTGCTGCCACTGATCGGGGAAGGTGTTCTCCATGAGCACCAGGCTGCGGCGGATGTCCATGATGTCGCGCATGGGTTCGTTGCCCACCGGGCAGACTTCCACACAGGCGCCACAGGTGGTACAGGAGAACACCGCCTCCTCGGATATCACATACTCCCACAGCGGCTGCTCGGTCTCGGCGCCCTGGGCGAATTCGGTGCCGTGCTCGTTGAAGTAATAACGCTTGTTAATTTCCAGCGCCGCAGGAGAAAGGGGCTTGCCCGTGTTGTAGGCCGGGCACACCTCCTGACACCGCAGACACATGATGCACGCGTAGGCATCCATCAGTTGGTACCACTGGAGGTCCTCCATCTTCGTGGCACCAAACTGCTCAATGCTCTCATCTTCAAAATCCAGGGGGGCCAGTTCGCCAATGGAGCGGCGTTCCGGCTTGAGCAAGAAGTTGAGCGGGGTGAAGAAAAGGTGAATGTGCTTGGAGTAGGGGAAGTAAGGAATGAAGAGCATGATCAGGCCAATGGCGATCCAGAAGGAAAGGTGAATCGCCACCGTAAGGGCGGTGGGGCCGAAACCTTGCCAGAGATGGGCCACCGCCGAGGCAAAGGGTTGCCAGGCATCGAGGGTCCCGGCCTCCGCCGCCTCCTGAGCGATCTTGAAACTCTCACCCAAGAAGCGAAAGCCCACATGGAAAAGGATAAACAGCCCCACGATGAGCGAGTCGCGATTCACCTTCCCCTTGCGCACCTTGGGGTGCAGCAAAATGTCGTCGCGAATTTGCAGATTTTGAGGCTTGAGGACAAAGCGACGGATAAGCAGGGCCGTCATGCCCACCAACACGCCCACGCTGAGCAAATCGGCGCCCAGGCGGTAAAGGTCCCCCAAGATGCCGTTCCCCAGAAAGCGAAAACCGGGGATGAAGCCTTCCAGCACATCCCCAAGGTTGACCAACACATAGTACATGAACCCCCAAGCCACAAAAGCGTGGAAGAGGGTCGGCCAAAGGCGCAATTTCCAGGTGGGTTGGAGGGTAAAGGTCTTGACAAGGGCCTCGATCAGGCGCTTGCGGGCCAGGTCCCAATCGGGTTTCCCCTGGCCGCGGGAGATGATACCCACGAGGTGCTGGATGGCTCGCCAGGCTGCGTAAATGGTCGCCAGCGTAGCCAGGATGAAAAGGATCTTTTCGGGCAAAGTCAACATGGCGCTCCCTCGTCGTTGAATTTGGCGTGTTGCCAGCAAAGGCTGACGAAAGCCCCGGAATGGGGGTTTTGCCCTGTCCCTGTTTATGCTCACTGCAGGGTTTCATTATACCAAATCTGAGACAGGCCCCCTGGGAGAGCCCCGGCCGGGAGTTGTGCGAAATGTGCAGGTGTGGTATGTTTAGACCACCCTGTGTTGAGGTACCCCGATAGGAGCGACCATGTATCCCATCCTTTCCGAGACCCCTGCGGCGGATCTGTCCACAGAGACTCTGGTGCGCCTGGTGGCGCGCTTCATGCGCATCGAAGCCATCACCTGGGGCGGCCAGGAGCCGGTGGTTGTTCGCTTCCGCGGCGAAATCCTTGGCGACACCGCCGAAGCCTACGACCGCCTGGTCCAGATGCTGGAGCCCCAGGAGATGACGCCGTTGTTCCGCTTTCGCGGAGGGCAACACGAGGTGATCCTCTTGCGTGGCCTGTTGCGTCCCGGCCCTTCCAACCCCTGGGTCAACCTGCTCATGTTCCTCTTCACCGTGGCCAGCGTGTTCTTTGCCGGGATGATGTACGCCTACCAAGGGCCGCCCACCTGGGGGCCGGAGGCCCTCCCCTATCTCAAAACCGCCCTCGGCGGCAGCCTGGCCTTCACCGCGAGCCTGCTGGCTATCCTGCTGGCCCACGAGTTCGGGCATTACCTGGCCGCCCGTTACCATGGCACGGCGGTCACGCTGCCCTACTTCATCCCCTTCCCCTTCAGTTACTTCGGCACCATGGGGGCCTTCATTCGCCTGAAAACCCCACCGAAGAACCGGCGCATTTTGCTGGACATCGGCCTGGCCGGGCCGGTCGCCGGGATGGTGGTCGCCCTTCCGGTGCTTTATCTGGGTTTGCGCCTTTCCCAAGTCGCCCCCCTTCCCGCCGTGCTACGGGCCGGGGAAGGGTTGATGCTGGAAGGCAACTCGCTGCTCTATCTGTTCATGAAGTGGCTGGTGAAAGGTCAACTGCTCCCCCATCCCGCCGTCTATCAAACCGCGCCGTTGTGGCACTGGGTGCGCTACATCTTCACCGGGCGCCCCTTGCCCCTGGGCGGCACCGATGTGCTGCTGCATCCGGTGGCCTGGGCCGGGTGGGCCGGGCTACTGGTGACGGCCCTCAACCTCATCCCCGCGGGCACCTTAGACGGCGGCCATGTGCTTTTCAGCGCCTTGGGCGACAAAGCGCGGCGCTTCTTCCCCTTCATCCTGGGCGGGCTGGCGTTGCTGGGTCTGGTGTGGACCGGCTGGTGGCTGTGGGCCTTCCTGCTTCTCTGGCTGGGCCGCACCTATGCCGAGCCGCTGGACATGGTGACGCCCCTGGACACCAAGCGCCGCTGGTGGGCCTTTTTCGGCCTGGTGCTCTTTCTCCTGGTCTTCACTCCTGTACCTTTGGCGGTGGTGATGCCATGAGCCAAACGCTGTGTCTGCACCACAATGACGCCGACGGACGGGCCTCGGCGGCCATCGTTCGTCGCTTCTACGGCCCCGAGACTCTGTGCTATGAAATGAACTACGGCGACCCGGTCCCCTGGGAGCAAGTGCAGCAAGCCGACCGGGTCGTGATGGTGGACTTCTCGCTGCCCTTGGAGGACACACAGCGTCTGGCCGAAGGGCGGGAGTTCATCTGGATCGACCACCACAAATCCTCCCTTGAGACGCTGGGGCCGGAGGCCGACCGCCGCGGCTGGCCGGGGCTGCGCAACACGGAAGAAGCCGCCTGCGTGCTCACCTGGCGGTTCTTCTTTCCGGACCAGCCGGTACCCCGCGCTGTGGTGCTCATCGGCGACCGCGACATCTGGCGCTGGGCCGAAGAGGACACCGGCCCCTTCAACGAAGGGCTGTATCGCGAACCCGACACCTCCCCCTGCAACGACGCCCTCTGGCAGCCCTTGCTGGACGACGACCCAGAAGCCCTGCAGCGACTCATCGAGCGCGGGCGTGTGCTGCGCGAAGCCCGGCTGCAGGATTTGCAGCGCGCTGTGGAGCGCCGCGCCTTTCCGGTGCTCTTCGAGGGCCATCGCACCCTGGCCATCAACCATCCCGGCAGCGGCGACCTGGGCGCCATCATCCGGGGCCTGGGGTACACCATAGCGTACACCTATGTGGACGGCGTGCAAAACGGAGAACTGCGCACCTTCGTCACCCTGTACTCCGACCAAATCGATGTCTCGGAAATTGCCCGGCGGTTCGGAGGTGGGGGACACGCCGGAGCCGCCGGGTTCAGTTTCCCCCGCGGGGTCGCCCCCTTCCCTCCCGGATCCCAGTGGGCCTTGCTCGATCCAGAACAAGAACACCCCCCTGAAAGCGAACACCAGCCCTGAGGTCCCGCCGGGCCTCTGGGCTTATCCGTGTTTCCCAGGCTTGTCCCCCACGCCAAATTCCTGTACACTTTAATCCCCCAACCCCTTCTCTGTGAGGACGGCCATGATTTTCACCCGCGAACAACTGGAAGCCTATGAGGAGCAGACCTTAGCGCCCTACGCCTGCAAAAGCAAGTACACCAAAGGGCGGGAATACCCCGAGGACGAGCCGGAGTACCGCACCGCGTTTCAGCGCGACCGGGAGCGCATCCTGCACACCACGGCCTTTCGGCGGCTGGAGTACAAAACCCAGGTCTTCATCAACTACGAGGGGGATTACTACCGCACCCGACTGACGCACACCCTGGAAGTAGCCCAGATTGGCCGCGCCATCGCCCGCGCTTTGGGGGCCAACGAAGACCTCACCGAGACCATTTGCCTGGCCCACGATCTGGGGCACCCGCCTTTCGGGCACTCTGGCGAGATGGTGCTGAACAGGTTGATGAAGGACCACGGCGGGTTCGACCACAACAAACAATCCCTGCGCATCGTCACCAAACTGGAGCGCCGCTATCCTGACTTCCCCGGGCTGAACCTGACCTGGGAAGTGCGCGAAGGCATCGTCAAACACGAAACCGAGTACGATGTCTCAGACGCCAAAGATTACAATCCCGAACTGCGGGGACATCTGGAAGCCCAAATCGCCAATGTGGCCGATGAGTTGGCCTACACCGCCCACGACTTGGACGACGGGCTGCGTTCGGGCATGATCACCCCCTTCATGCTCGATGGGCTGGAACTGTGGGAAGTGCTCAAAGAGAGCATCGGCTGGAAGAACGGCGAACTGGACGAACTCACCCGCCATCGGCTCATCCGTCGGCTCATCGGTCTGGAAGTCACAGACCTGGTCCACATCACGGCGCAACGGCTACGCGAAAGCGGCGTCCAGTCCGTCGAGGAATTGCAGCGCCTGCCTTACAATATGGTGGCCTTTAGCGAAACCATGACCCGCCGCAATCGGGAACTGAAGGACTTTCTCTACCGCAACCTCTACCGCCATTATCGCGTGGTGCGCATGGCCGTCAAAGCCGAGCGCATCATCAGCGACCTTTTCGAGGCCTACACCTCCGAGCCAGCCACCCTACCGCGCCACATCCACCAATGGGTCGAAGAGCGCGGGCTGTATCGCGCCGTGTGCGACTACATCGCCGGGATGACCGACCGCTTCGCCATCGAAGAACACCGCAAACTCTTCGACCCTCTGCGCCGTCCGTAAAGCCCCCTGCGAAGAACGCCCATGGTTCCCATAGACTACCTCGCTTTGCGACTCATCCGCCGGTGGCTGCCTGCGCCGGTGATGCGCTTTCTCATGCGTCAGCGCTGGTTCGTCCGCCCGGGGCTGGAAACCTCCGCCCCCAGCGCCGCGGTGGACCGCTACCAGCGCCTCTTGCACCCGGCCCGGCGAGACTGGTCGAGAAGCACCGTCTTCCTGCTCGGCTACGGCGGCTTCCTCGGCGTGGCCGTGGAGTTGCTGCGCCGCGGCGCGGCTCATGTGGTGCTCTACGACCCCTTCGCGCCCTTAGACCACGCCCGGAACGCCACCCTGTTGCCGCAGTACACCCACTACCTGTTGCCCCAGGGCGACCGGGTGCTCCCCCACCCCACCTTCATGACTCTGCTGCCCGCCATAGACCTGGACGCGGCCCTCAGGGAGCGTGCGGTCCCTCCCCTGGACCTGGTGCTCAGTTCCTCGGTGTACGAGCACATCACCGCCGAAGCCCTGGAGCGCACCACCCGCACCCTGGCGCAACACACCGCGCCCACCGGACTGCATTTGCATTTCATCGACCTGCGCGACCACTTCTTCAAGTACCCCTTCCAGATGCTCACCTTCTCGGAGAAAGTCTGGCGCCGATGGCTCAACCCGCCCAGCAACCTCAACCGCTGGCGGTTGAAGGACTACCGGGCGTTGTTCCAGCGTCACTTCGCCGAGGTGGAGATTCACATTCTGGAACGCGATGTGACGCGCTTTCGCCAGGTACGCGCCCGGATTCGCCCCGAATTTCTGACCCGCGACGAGGCCACCGACGCCGTCACCCAAATCGCCGTGGTGGCGCAACGGCCAAGAGTAGCGAATTCGCCCCCTTGAGGTGACACATGACGGAAACCCACCCCGAGGTCCTGATCATCGGCGGGGGGATCATCGGGCTGGCGACGGCCTACGCCCTGAGCCAGGAGGGCGCCCGGGTCACCGTGGTAGAACGGGACGACTTGGGTGCGGGGAGTTCCACCGGCAACGCTGGGTGGATCGTGCCCAGTTACAGCATTCCGCTGGCCTCCCCCCACGCCCTGAGGAACGGCTTGCGCTGGTTGCTCGACCCCCGCAGCCCCTTTTACATTCGGCCCCGCCCCAGCCCGGCCCTGCTGGGCTGGCTGTTGCGCTTCGTTTGGGCCAGTCGTTCCCGCGCCATGCGGCAGGGGCTAGCCGTGCTGCGTGATCTGGGCTTCGCCAGCCAGCGCCTGCTGGAGACCTGGCTCGAGCGAGAAGGCATCGAGTGCGGCTACCAGCGCCGGGGCGTGCTCACCCTGCACCGCACTCCCGAAGCGCATCGCGCTGCGGACGAAGAAGCCGCCCTGTTGCGCGAATTCGGTATTCGCGCCGAGGTGCTGACGAGGGAGGCCACGCTGAGCAAAGCCCCCTGGGTGCAGCCTTCCGTGGTGGGCAGCCTGTACACGCCCGACGACGGCCACCTGGACCCCGCGGCGCTGCTCCAAGGCCTGGCCCGGCGTCTCCGGCAACAGGGCATGGCGATTCACACCCACACCCCCGTGACCGGGCTCCGGGTGGCCGACGGACGGGTGCGCGAGGTGCTCACCCCCTCGCGGCGCTGGCAGCCCGAGGTGGTCGTCCTGGCGACCGGCGCCTGGAGCGCCGCCCTGGCGCGCCCCCTGGGCCTGGGTTTGCCCCTCCAGGCCGCCCGCGGGTACAGCGTAACCATGCCCCGACCACCCCAGGTCGGCGCGTTGCCCCTGATGCTGGGGACGAGCAAAGTGGCCGTCACCCCCTTGGGGGACCGCCTGCGCCTGGCCGGAACGCTGGAACTGGCCGGGGTGGAGGTGCGCCTCAATCCCCGCCGCGTGGAGGCCATCCTCGACGCCGTGCCCCGCTACCTGCGCCTGGAACGCCCCCAGGTGGATGTCCAGACCGCCTGGGTGGGGTTGCGCCCCTGCACCCCCGACGGGCTCCCGGTGATCGGCTGGGCGCCAGGGGTGCGCAACCTGCTCATCGCCACCGGGCATTGCATGTTGGGCGTCTCGCTGGCCGCCATCACCGGCCACCTGGTGGCGCAGTTGGTCACCGGCGCGCCCCCCACCCTCAATCTGCATCCCCTTCGCGTGACACGGTTCCGCTAAGGTATAATCTTTTTCGCACATCAAATCCTATCCGAGGAGCGAGCGATGTCGAGCAGCAAACCTCTATCCGAGATGGGCATGTGTAGCCTCGCCATCCATGTTGGCGAGGGTGAAAATCCTTACCATGCCCACATCACCCCCATCTTCCAAACCTCCACTTTTGGGTTCCCGGATGTTGCCACGGGAGCCGCTTTGTTTAAAGGGGAGGCATCAGGGTATGTGTACACCCGGATCGGCAACCCCAACCACACCCAACTGGCCAGGAAAATCGCCGCCCTGGAGGGCTACGACCTGATTAAAGCCAACCCCGACCGCGACCCCGACGACATCGTGGGGGGTATGGTCTTCGCCACGGGGATGGCCGCCATCAGCGCTGCCGTGTTGGCCCGGGTGCACGCCGGGCAAACCATCATCACCCAGCAGGCCATCTACGGCTCCTCGTTCAACCTGCTCCACGATGTGTTGACCCACTACGGGGTGCAGGTGGTTTTCGTGGACGGCACCGAGCTCAACGCCTGGGAAGCCGCACTGCAGCGCCACGAGAATGTGGCCCTGGTCTATGCGGAGACCCCGGCCAACCCCACCATGGCCATCGTGGATCTTCAGGCCGTGGCCGAGTTGGCCCACGCCCACGGCGCCTGGCTCATGGTGGACAACACCTTCGCCTCGCCCTACTGCCAGCGCCCGCTGACCTTAGGCGCCGATGTGGTCGTCCACAGCACCACGAAGTACATCTCCGGTCACGGGTTCATCGTCGGTGGGGCCGTGGTCACGCCCCACCTCGACTTCCTGCGCACCGACCTGAAGAAGATTCTGAAAACCTTTGGCGGCACACCCAGCCCCTTTGACACCTGGCTGACCTCAATCGGGTTGAAGACCTTCGCCCTGCGCATGGAGCGCCACTGCAGCAACGCCATGCGCATCGCCCGCTACCTGCACGATCACCCCAAAGTGACACGGGTGTTCTACCCCGGCCTGGAAGACGACCCCGGCCACGAAATAGCCAGGAAGCAAATGCACTGCTTCGGCGGCATGCTTTCCTTCGAACTCAAAGGCGGCTTTGACGCCGGCGTCAAGTTGATGGAGAGCGTGCAGATGATGACCCTGGCCGTCAGCCTGGGCAATGTGGACACCCTCATCCAGCACCCGGCCAGCATGACCCACGCCGTCGTCCCCCCCGAAGATCGCCGCAAGGCCGGGATTTCCGACGGCCTGGTGCGCCTCTCCGTGGGCGTGGAAGATGTGGACGACCTGCTCAATGACCTGGAGCAGGCCCTGGCGAAAGTGTAAACCCAACCTCTTCTGGCGGGGTTGGAGCCCCGCCAGAAGAGTTATATCCGCTCAATAATCGTGGCCGTGGCCATGCCGTGGCCGATACACATGGTTTGCAGGCCGTAGCGCCCCCCCACACGCTCCAACTCGTAGAGCATCTTGGTCATCAGGATGGCCCCGGTGGCGCCCAGGGGATGCCCATGGGCAATGGCACCGCCGTTGGGGTTCACTTTGTCCACATCCGGCGGCTCCACCTCTCGCATCCAGGCCAGCACTACACTGGCGAACGCCTCGTTGATCTCAATGACATCCATATCAGCCAGGGTCAACCCCGCCCGCTGGAGCACCTTGCGCGTCGCCGGGATCGGTCCATCCAGCATCAACATCGGGTCCGTACCCACCACCACCCGCGCCACAATGCGCGCGCGGGGCATCAGGTTCCAGCGTCCCACCGCTTTGGCCGAAGCCAACACCAACGCCGCCGAGCCGTCGCTGATCTGGCTGGCGTTGCCCGCGGTGATCACCCCATCGGGCTTGAAAGCGGGCTTGAGTTGCGCCATGGCCTCGCGGTCGGGGTTCATCCGCACACCTTCGTCCACCGTGACCACCTGCCCGTCGGGGCGCTCGATGGGCAAAATCTGCCCCTCCCAGCGGCCCTCACGAATGGCCCGCGCCGCCCGCAGGTGGCTCTCGTAGCCGAAATCGTCCAGCTCCTCGCGGGTCAGGCCCCACTTCTCGGCCATCAACTCCGCGCTGATGCCTTGGTGGACCAAACGATAGGGCAAATCGGGCCACTGGGCCGGGTAGTCACTGCCCAGCGGCACCCGGGACATCATCTCCGTGCCCCCGGCGATGACGATGTCCATATCGCCCGCCAGGATGGCCTGAGCGGCAAAGTGCACCGCCTGCTGACTGGAACCGCACATCCGGTTCAGGCTCACCGCCGGCACTTCCACGGGGAAGCCGGCTTTGAGCACAGCCAGCCGGGCCAGGTTGGCCCCCTGATCGCCCACGGGCGACACCACACCCCAAACCACATCGTCCACCCATTTGGGTTTCACACCAGCCCGACGCACGGCCTCTTGCAACACCCGCGCGCTCAGGTCCACCGGATGGATGGGATGCAGCGCGCCATGGGGCTTCCCCCTGCCGATAGGGGGGCGCACCGCGCTGAGGATAAACACATCACCACTCATGGGAAAAGGCCTCCCATCAAAAAGTTTCCGGCCGGACCTCACGGGCCGGTCCCGCGCCCAGGGGCGCGGCCAGCCCCCAGGGTCCTGCCCCATTTTCAGGGGATCAGCAAACCGCCAAAGGCACGGCCAACAAGGGGATCAGCATCTCCTCCGAGCTGAGGCCCCCGTGGCGTCCCAAAAGGTGGTTCTCCTTGGCCGCCCACCACAGGTAAGCGTGGTTCCGGGCCAACGCCACCCAGTCGCCCGTGCGGTCGCGCAGAGCGGGATGCGGTTCTCCCGGGCCCAACAAGCCGCTGCGCAGCACCTCCTCAGTACGACACAGGGCGAAATCGTCCGGCCAGGTCTCGACAAAATATTCCCGCACCGCGCGGGTGTGGCCCGGTCGGGGGTAGAGAAACATCAGGCGGTTTTCCCCGGTGGGCAAGAGATGCAAGTGCTCCATCAGGCGAGGGTGATGGCTCAATTCGTAGTGCGGATGCCTGGGCGTGGCAATCTGCCCATGGTCCGCGGTGAGGAGCAAGAGCGTGCCTTCCCGCGCCTGGGGAGAAAGCGTACGCAGCAAGTAGGCCTGCATGGCCGCTAGAAAGGTCTGCGCTTCCGCCAGCACGCGCGGATCGTCCGGGGAATGGCGGTGCGCCAGCGTGTCCACCGGCGACCAGTACACCCAGATGTAGGCCCGTTCCTCAGGGCGCTCCTCCAGCAGCAGGCGCAGGGTGATCCACAGGTCCGCCGGCGTGGTGAAACCGGCCGTCTCCACTTCGGGGAGCAGCATCCGCGAAAGGCCTGATCCCAAAATCTGATAGGGCTGCAGGGCGTACACCTTCACGCCCCGCGGGCGGAAAAGTTGTCCCAGCGTGGGGTGAGGCAAAAAACGCTCCGGCCGAAAGCCTGCCTTTTCCAGGCTGCCCACATCGCGGGTGAAGGAGATGGGCGCGTGATAGATCATGTTGGCCACCATCCCGTACTCCTTCAACCACACTTCATAGCCCACGATGCCGTGCTCGGTGGGCGAACGGCCCGTCCACAAGGTGGTCAGGGCGGCCGAGGTGGTGCTGGGCGTGATAGAGGTCAGGGGCGTAAACACGCCACAGAATGCCAGCCGCTGCCACCCGCTCAGCAGGCCCTGCTGGCAGGCCCGCCGCACCATCTCCATCCCAAACCCATCGATCAACACAAGAATCACCTTGCGAAACCGCTCGGGCAGGGCCTGCAAAATGTCAGGGGCCAGAGGCCGATGGGGCAGAGGGTTCTCCACACCCAGCCAGCGAAACACCGTCGGCGGGAGGTTGAGCAACCCCCATCCTTGGTAATGCGGCGGGAGGTGTTCAGGAGCCAACAGAAGTTGCGCAAAACGGGCTTCACGAAGGCGCGCTTCGGCTACAGCGGTCAGGTCCATGAGCCATCTCCTCAAGAAAGCGAATCGGCCTGACGGCCACGACCGGGACGGCCATCGGCACCTCTCCCTCCTGAGCGCAGGGCCAGCCAATCACGCGCCAGCCGTTTTTGCAGTATAATGGCAGCAACTTCTACGCGCCGGAGAGAAGGCTATGATAGCCCATTGGCACTCGTTGTGGCAAGGCCGTCGTGGCCGTCAATTGCGGGAATATCTTACCGCATATCTGATGATCGCGCCCGCGCTTGCTCTGATCTTCACCTTCGGCATTTTCCCCATCTTCTTTGCCCTTTATGTCAGCTTGCACCGCTGGCACATCCGCCAGGGCAAGTTCCTCGGCCTGGGGAACTATGTGAAAGCCATCGACGCCCTGGCGTATGTGCTCTTTTTCGCCACCGCGTTGGGTTTGCTTTACTTAGGGTGGCGCACCCTGCAAAACATACGCCAGACCGCGCAAACCAACCGCGAGCAACCCTGGAGCCTGGCTGTACCGGGCCTCGCCTTTACGGCGGCAGGGTTGCTTTTTTTGCGCTGGGGTGTCCTGGCGCTGCCTGCCGTGCTGGGGATCGCCGACAAAGCCCTGCACATGGAGCGCACGCCGGGATTGTTCCGCCGCCTGCTTTTCGAAGCCCTCAGTGAACCTCCCATTTGGAACGCCTTCTGGCAAAGCGTGGGGGGCTTGCTGGTCGCGGTCATCCTGGCCCAGTTGAGCCGCCGATGGTTTGCCTCGCCTCGGCGGACCACCTACCTGCTCCAATGGTTTAGCGGCAGCCTGTTCCTCACCGTGGGCGGCCTGACCGCCTGGTTCACCTACGCTCAGTTGCGGCAGGCCGTTCAGAAAGCCCTGGAAAGCGGCAAAGAGCCGTCCATGGGCATCCATGTGGTGCTCATCACCTCAGGCTTGCTGCTATTGTGGGCTTCCTGGCGTCTGTGGCAAAGCGCCGTGCGCCACGACAACGACAAAGTGTTTCTCCTGCGGGGATTCGCGGCTTTGCTGCTCATCGTGGCTGGCTGGGTGCTCATCGGCGAATTGCCCCCGGTGATCCAGGAAGGCGATAAGAACCTCTGGGAAGGACTGCTGCACACCGTGTATTACGCGCTGGGAACCATTCCCTTCCAACTCAGTATCGCGCTGGTGCTGGCCTATATTCTTTTCCAGAATGTCTGGGGGCGGGAATTCTTCCGGGTGGTGTACTTTTTACCCTATGTGACCCCGGCTGTGGCCAGCGCCGCCGTCTTCCGCCTGCTTTTCCTGGGCCATCCAGCCGGGTTGGTCAACCAGATCCTGCGCCTGGTGGGCATCCCCTCTCTCAAGTGGCTCTGGGAACCCCGGGGGGTGTTCCAAGTCATCGGCGACCTGTTGGGGATCTCCGTGCCTTCCTGGGCGGGCGGTCCCAGCCTGGCGCTCACGGTGGTCATCATTTACTCCATCTGGACTTTCGTGGGCTACGATACGGTGATCTACCTGGCCGGGCTGGGGAACATCGACCGCGAAATCAACGAGGCGGCGGCCATTGACGGCGCCAGCAGATGGCAAATCTTCCGCTATGTCACCCTGCCGCTGCTCTCGCCGACCACCTATTTCCTCTCGGTCATCGCCGTCATCGGCACCTTCAAAGCCTTCAACCACATCTATGTGATGCGCGAAGCCGCCGCATTGGGCACCATGGATACCTTCTCGGTGGTCATCTTTGACACCTTTTTCACCGATACGCGCTACGGCTACGCCTCGGCGATGGCCTTCATCCTCTTTGCCATCATTTTGCTCCTCACCTACTTCAACAACAAAATCCAGGGCTCACGCGTGTTCTACCAATAGGGGAGGCTGACCCATGATTGCCAAAACCCAGTGGCGTTATCGCCTTCAACGCACCATGCTCCGCACCCTCATGTACGCCGTCCTCGCCCTTGGGGCCGTCATTGCCATGCTCCCCTTTTTGTGGATGCTCTCCACCTCTCTCATGACCTTAGGGGAAGCCATCAACGGACGGTTGTTGCCCGAGGTTCCCCAGTGGCACAACTATGCCGTGGCCTGGAAAGAGGCCAACTTCTCCGAGTATTTCGTCAACTCGGTGCAAATCACCCTGATCACCCTGGCCGGTGAACTGACCTTCAGCGTGCTGGCCGCCTATGCCTTCGCCCGGATTCGTTTTCCAGGGCGAGACATCATCTTCGGCATCCTGCTGAGCACCATGATGATCCCGGCCATGGTGTTGGTCATCCCCAACTTCCTGACGGTGACCTGGCTGGGACGGGTCGGCCCCATCAAATGGGTCAACAACTGGCCCGCACTGACCATCCCTTTCATGGGGAGCGTGTTCAGCATCTTCCTGTTGCGTCAGTTTTTCGCCCAGATTCCGAACGATTTGTTCGATGCGGCCCAAATCGACGGGGCCGGACACTGGCAATTTCTCTGGCATGTGGCCCTGCCCCTGGTCAAAGCGCCCATTTTGGTGATCACCGTCCTCTCCTTCATCGGCTCGTGGAACGCCCTGGCCTGGCCGCTGCTGGTGACCAACACGCCCGATTGGCGCCCCATCGCCGTGGGCTTGTATAATTTCATCGACGAAGCCGGTTCCGAACTCAACCTGCAAATGGCCGGCTCGGTGATCACCATCTTGCCCATTTTGATCCTTTACTTCCTCACGCAGCGTCAGTTCACCGAGAGCATCGCCCGCAGCGGCTTGAAAGGGTGAGGCGTTCGGTGGTACACTATAAACCGCCGTTCCGTAATCGCCGGGTTTCCGGCAAACCCACAAACCCTCAAGGAGGTGGTCGAAATGTCTCGCAAATGGTTCTTTGTGCTTGCCTTAGTGGCCTTGGTGTTGCCTCTTGCCCTCACGGGGTGCAAGAGCGCCACGCCGACGCCTGAGGCCCCGAAGGCCACGGAAGCCCCTGCCGCCACCGAGGCCCCTGCCGCCACCGAGGCCCCTGCGGCCACAGAAGCCCCCACCGAAGCGGCTCCCGAGTCCACCTTAGGGGTGAAGCCCGAGGACCTGCAGGGCGTCACCATCACCTTCTGGCATGTGTGGAGCCGCGGCACAGGTGAGGAGTTGCAAAAGTTGGTGGACGAGTTCAACGCCACCAACGAGTGGGGCATCACCGTCGTCGCCGAGAACCAGGGCGGTTACGGGGACATGTTCGACAAGATGAACGCCGCCATTCAATCGGGTGAACTGCCCAACATCACCGTGGGCTACCAGAACCAAGCCGCGGCCTGGGATCAGGCGGGCGAGATCATCGCCGACCTCAACCCCTACATCAACGACCCGGTGTTCGGCCTGAGCCAGGACGAGGTTGCCGACTTCCTGCCCATTTTCTGGGATCAGGATGTGCTCAACGGCAAGCGCATGGGCATTCCGGCGCAGCGCTCCGGCCAGTTCATGTTCTACAACGCCGGCTGGGCCAAGGAACTGGGCTTCGACAAGCCGCCGATGACCCCTGAAGAATTTCAGGCCCAGGTGTGCGCCGCGGCCGAGGCCAACAACAACGACGACAACCCCGACAATGACGGCACGGGCGGCTACATCTACAACGCCGGTGCTTCGGTCATCGCGGGCTGGGTGTGGGCCTTTGGCGGCGACATCGTGGACGCCGAGGGCAAGTACACCCTCAACACCCCCGAAATGCAGAAGGCCCTGGAGTACCTCTATGACCTCAAGCAGGCCGGCTGCGCCTGGCCCGGCGTGAACCGCTACCCCAACCCCGAGTTTGCTTCCCGCCAGGCCCTGGTGACCACCAGCAGCATCGCCGGGATCCCCTACCAGGCCAAGGCCATGCAGGAGGCCGGCAGCACTGACGAGTGGACTTTGATCCCCTTCCCCGCCGCGGGTGACAAGCCCGTGATGGACATCTACGGTCCGTCCTTCTTCGTGGTCAAATCCACCCCGGAGAAGGAGGTCGCCTCCTGGCTCTTCCTCAAGTGGTTCACCATGCCGGAGAACCAGGCGCGCTGGGCCAAGGTGAGCGGCTACCTGCCCACCCGCAAGAGCACGGTGGAATACCTGAAGGATTACCTGCAGGAGAACCCGCAGTACGCCGCGGGCTTCAACGCCGTGTTCGGCGGCGAGGTCGAACTGAAGTTCGAGCCGCGGGATGCCTCCTGGAACGCGGTGCGCCGCGCCATCTTTGACAGCCTCAGCCAGGTCTTCGCCGACGACTTCACCAAGGACCAGATCCCTGCGCTGCTCGAAGAACTCCAGAAGACCGCCGACGACCTCTACGCCGAATACCACTAACCCCGTGGGCGCGGAGAACCCTGACCTGCCAGGCGCTTTGCCTGGCAGGTCTTTTTGTTTGACACCATGGCCCCCTTAGGGTATATTTTCCCCATCGTCAGTGGCGACCGAGCGGGTTCCCGGCGGGGCCTGCTCGGTTGCTTCTCATCCCTCTCTCTGCCGAGGTGACCATGGAGGTCTTCCCCAAGAATCGCGCTCTTCAACGCATCGCCCAGCAAATCCTGCAAAGCCTGCGCCAGGGGCCACAAAGCCCCTATCGGCTCATCGACGCCCAGGATGGCTCCCTGCCCGAATTTCTGCAGGTGTGGCAGACGCTTCAGGAACAAGGCTTGCTCCGGGTGGCGCAGGGCAAGGCCAGCCTTACGCCGCAGGGGGAACAGACCGCCGAGGGCCTACGCCCCGCAGAAGGCGTGCGCTGCCCCCACTGCGCGGGCACAGGCTATCGGCTCGCCCCCTTCCATCAGGAGGTGCTGAAACGCTACCGCGCGTTGATCCGCCATCGTCCCCCGGCGACAGAGGCCTACGATCAGGGCTACATCGACCCCGAGGGGGTGGTGCGCCGGTTGGCTTTCATTCACGAGCGGGGCGACCTCAACGGCACCCGGCTTTTCATCGTGGGCGACGACGACCTGCTGAGCCTCGCCGCCGCGCTGACCGGTTTGCCCGAGCACATCACAGTGGTGGACATCGACCAGCGCATCGTGGATTTCATCAATCAAACCGCCAGGGCGCAGGGCTTGCCCATTGGGGCCGCGGTTTACGATGTGCAACAGGCCTTCCCGGCCCACTGGCAGGGGCACTACGATTTGTTCATCACCGACCCCGTGGAAACCTTGCCCGGGCTGGAGTTATTCCTCTCCCGGGGCGTCTCCACCCTCAAAGGGCTGGGGTGTGCCGGATACTTTGGGTTGACCACCCTGGAAGCCTCCCGAAAGAAATGGCTAGCCATCCAGGAGATGATTCACCGGATGGGGTTCGTCATCACCGACATCCGCCGCCGGTTCAATGTGTACCCCGACGAAGGGGAGACCAACTTCTTCCGCTACCAGGAGAAACTCCCCATCGTGCAGAAACTGGGCCTCCAGGTAGACTACAACTGGTACACCTCGGCGCTCTACCGTATTGAGGCGGTGAAAACGCCCCGCCCCGTGGTCACAGGCCCGCGGATCATCGACGAGCAGGTGTACAAAGACGAAGAAAGTTGGGCTACCCCCAAATGAGCGTAGGGCAGGTCCCACACGCAAGGACGGTGGCGTGATGCCGTTTTCCCAAATTCGTTGCACAGGGATGCTCCTCCTCCTGGCGGCCCTCTTTGGGTTGGCGGGCTGCAACCTGCCGGCACAAAGCCTG
Organism: Anaerolineae bacterium; assembly: GCA_011176535.1. NCBI lineage: Bacteria > Bacillati > Chloroflexota > Anaerolineae > Anaerolineae bacterium. Next base: position 40,798 of record DUEP01000009.1, read on the forward strand.
CCCTGGAGCGCCACGGCCACCCCGACGCCGACGGCCACCTACACGCCTACCCCATCCCCCACCCCTACGGCCACCCCCACGTCGACACCCACCCTCATTCCTGATCGGCTACGCGAGGCCCAGCGCCAACTGTTCTACGGCGATTGGGACGCAGCGCTGCAGGCCTACCAACTGGCTTACGCCCAGGCCGACCCCAAAACCCAGGCCCGCGCGCTGGTCGGGCAGGGGCGCGCCCTGCTTTACGCCCGCCGTTATGTGGAGGCCCTGGCCACGCTGCGCAAGGTCGTCCAGCGGTTTCCCCAGGAACACGATGCCCGCGCCGACGCCGCCTTCTTTATCGCGCAGACCTATGCGGTCCTGGGTCGCTGGGCCGAGGCAGCCCAGGCCTACCAGGAATACCTCCAAAACCGCCCCGGCTTCATCGACGCCTACATCCACGAATGGCGCGGCGATGCCCTGTTCAACGCCGGGGACTACGCCGGCGCCGTCCAGGCCTACCAGGCCGCCCTGGACGCCCCCCATCTTCCAGAGCGCGAGTACGGCCTCCTTCTCGGCATGGCGCGCGCCTATCACCAGCAGGAGGACTACACGAAAGCCATCGAGCTTTACCGCCAACTCTACCTCTCCACCCACCAGGTGTACCGGCTGGCCTACCTGGATTACCTCATAGGGGATGCCTACCTTCGTTCCGGCGATCCGGCCCAGGCCTACGCCGCTTTCCAGGACGCCGTGACCAACTATCCCTCGGCCTACGGGGCCTATCTGAGCCTGGTCGCCCTGGTGGACGCCGACCAGCCCGTGGATGACTTTCAGCGCGGTCTGGTGGACTACTACGCCAACCAGTATGGTCCGGCGGTGGAGGCGCTGCAACGCTATCTCAACACCCAACCCCAGGGCTCCCACCGCGCCGCGGCCTACTACTACCAGGGGCTGGCTCAACGGGCCCTGGGCAAGCCCGAACAAGCCCTCGCCGCCTGGAACCTACTGATCGAACAGTTCCCCGACGCCGCCCTCTGGGATGAGGCCTGGGAGCAAACGGCTTACACGCTGTGGGCCTGGCTGGACCGCTACCAGGAAGCCAGCCAAACCCTGGTGCGCTTCGTCAACCAGGTTCCCAATCACCCCCGCGTGGCCGAGTTCCTCTTCGATGCTGCCCTCATCCAGGAACGCGCCAAAAAACTGGACGCCGCCATCGCCCTGCTGGAAGAAGTAACTGCTCGTTACCCGGGCACGCCCTACGCCTACAAAGCCCTCTATCGGGCCGGCGTGCTCCGCTATCGCACGGGGGATTGGCAGGCAGCCTTAGAGACCTTCCAGCGGGCCACCGGCTACACTGCCGGACCAGAAGAACTGGCGGCGGTGTACCTGTGGATCGGCAAGGCGTATCAGGCAGGCCAGCAACCGCTGGAAGCCCAAACCGCCTGGGAGCGGGCTGCGGCTGCCGCCCCCACCGCCTATTACAGCGAACGAGCCCGCGATCTGCTGCACCGCCGCCCGCCTTTTGACCCGCCGCAAACCTACAACCTGGGTGTCGATTGGGAAGCCGAATACGCCCAGGCCGCCCAATGGGTGCGGGAGGCCTTCGCCCTCCCTGCGGACCTGGATCTCAGCGCCCCGGGCGTGCTACTCGACGACCCGCGCACCCTCCGCGCCGCCGAATTGTGGCGGTTAGGGAAATACGCCGAAGCCCGCAGCGAACTGGAGGCGCTGCGCAACGACCTCCAGGACGACCCGGCCCAACTGCTCCGGCTGAGCAAATTCGCGTTGGACCTGGGGGCCTATCGTGTGGCCGCTTTTGCCGCCAGGGGGGTGCTAGACCTCGCCGGACTGCCCGAAACCCGTTTGCTCTCCGCTCCCCATTACTTCTCCCACCTCCGTTTTGGCCCCTTCTTCGCCGACCTAGTGGCGCCGCTGGCGCAAACCTACGACTTCCACCCCCTGTTTCTCCTGGCCGTCATCCGTCAGGAAAGCCTGTTCGAGCCTTTCGTCACCTCTTCCGCCGGGGCGCGAGGGCTCATGCAAATCATCCCCAGCACCGGGGAGGAAATCGCCCAACAACTGGGCTGGCCTCCCGACTTCACCGAGGAAGACCTGGAACGCCCCAAAGTCAACCTGACCTACGGCGCTTACTACTTGGCCCGTCAGCGGGACTTTTTAGGCGGGGATCTCTTCGCCGCCCTGGCCGCTTACAACGGCGGCGCTGGCAACGCCCTCCGCTGGCAGGAGACCGCTGGCGACGACCCGGATATCTTCCTGGAAACCGTGTCCTTCACCCAAACCCGGAATTACATCCGGCGGGTGTACGAAACCTTCGTCATCTACCGGCAACTGTATGCCCCCTGAACAAAACCAGACCGCCGACGGATCGTCCGTCGGCGGTTGTGTGTTCCGTGCGCGTTTGCTTTGCTGCCCGCACGCCGTTATGGCGTCGTCGTTCCCTCCTCCAGGGTCGGGAGCACGGACGCCGGCGCGGCCTGCATGTGCCACTTGTGAATTCCGTTGAAACGATCGCTCAAGTCGAACACCGGCCCCAGCCGGATCCCCTGCACTGTGGCATCCACGGCATAGGTGTAAAGGGGGTAAAAGAGGGGCAACGCCGGCAATTCACGGGCGAAGTACACCTGAAAGTTGCGGTACAACTTCATCCGCTGGGCCATGTCGGGGGTGGTGCGCGCCTGTTCCAGATACTCGCTGGCCCGACGGTCATCCCACATACTGTAGTTCTGCCCCCCGGTGATCATCGCCTGATGCCAGAAAGGATAGGGGTCCGGATCCGGCGTGCGGCTCAGATCCAGGTCCACCAACGCTGCCTGATAGGTGCGCGGCTCCAGGTAGTCGCTGATGAGCCGGCCGTACCCCACTGGCACCAGATTGACCGCCACACCTAACGCCGCCCAATCTTCCCGAATGGCTTCCGCCAGGGCCTGATGCTTTTCATCGTCCGGATAGACCAGATCAAAGGCCAACTTCTGGTCGTCCTTGGCCCGCACTTTGGCCCCCTCCTCGGGGAAAGTGTATTTCGCCTCCCGCAGCAGGCTCACCGCCCCCTGGGGGTCATACGCCACCCTGGGCACCCCGTCGTAATACGCCCAGGTGCCCGGGAAAATCGGGCCGTCGGCCAGAATCGCCTGCCCTTGCAGAATGCGATCCACCATCCACTGGCGATTCAGCCCTCGATACAGAGCGCGGCGGACCACAGGGTCCTGGAAGAACGGCACCTCGGAGTTCTGCAGATTGAACAAAATCAAACTCAGTTTGGGCAACCGGGCGGTGTAGAAGTTCAAATTGGGCTCCGCCAGCGTCGCAGCAAGAATGTCCGGCGTTATCCGATCAATACCCAGCACTTCCTCAGCCCGATAGGCCTGCAGGGCTTCTTGAGGCGAGGCGTAATAGCGAAAAGTCACCTGGTCAATGTATGGCCGACCCAAATAGTAGTACTCGTTGGCCCGCAGGACGACCCCGGTAATCGCTTCGTGCTCTACCAGCAAATGGTCAAACTGGTAGGGCCCACACCCCAGGGGCTGCAGATTCAGCGGGGAATCGGGGATTTGCTCCGGCGGCACATTGGCCCACACATGTTTGGGCACCAGGCCAAAGGTCAGGTAATCGAGGAAAGGGGCAAAAGCCTCCGGCAAACGGAACTGGATGGTGCGCCCATCGCCTAAGGGCTCCACCTCCACCTCGGACCAGAAAGCCCGCACATCGGTTGGGACGGGCAGCGCGGGGTTGCGCATCAACTCCACGGTGAACACCACATCTTCCGCCGTGACAGGCTGACCATCGTGCCAGGTCACGCCATCCCGCAGGGCGAAATTGTAGATCGTGCCGTCTTGAGAAATCCCCCACGACTCGGCCACAGCGCCTTGGGGCACGCCCCGGCTGTCAAAACGGATCAGGGAGCAGTAGAGCAACCGATCCACATCCCGATCCACGCGGTTATAGCCGTCGAGCAGAGGATTGAAACGGGCAGGCTGCCCCACCAGGGCTTCGATGTAATGCCCACCGCTCACCGGGGTCGGGGCCAGGGCCGGGTTTCCGCCGGGCAGGGGCTGTTCGCGGCTTTGTTGCTGCCAGAGCAACGCCCCCACGACCACCAGCGCGACCACAGCCAGCACCACCAGCACCCGAAAGCGCTGCCACAAACTCTTTTGAGTGTCCATAGAAGCCAAAAACGCCTACCCGACCACGATGACCGAGGCAATGGCCAGCAAGAAGAAAATCACGCTCAAGGCAATGGTGATGTTGAACAGGGTTTTCTCCAGGCCACGCCGCGTGGTCGCAAAGGTGCCCATGTCGCCCCCCGTCAAGCCCCCCAAACCGGCGCCTTTGCTTTGCAAAACCACACTCACGATCAGGGCAATTGAAGTTATAATCAAGGCCAGGTTCAAATAAGTTTCCAAAGCAACCTCCCATGTCGTGCGCAAGAATTCACGGCTTCGGGCCGTGAGAGGTACGCGGCGGATTATACCGCTGCCCAGGTAAATCGTCAAACAGGCACTCCACCAGGGAAGCGTCATGCACGAAATTGTCCTCAATCTGCACATGCACACCCGCTACTCTGACGGCACCGGTCTGCACCGGGATCTGGCCAGGGCGGCCTGGAAGGCGGGCGTCGATGTCCTCCTGGTCACGGATCACAATGTGTGGGTCGATGGCGTGGAGGGATACTATGCCAACGGCAACCACAAAGTGCTGCTGCTGGTAGGGGAAGAGGTTCACGACCGCACCCGGCAGCCCCAAAAGAACCACTTGCTGGTTTTCGGCGCCCAGCGGGAGATGGCCCCCCTGGCGGACGACCCGCAGCGTCTACTGGACGCTGTCAACCAGGCCGGGGGGCTGGCCTTCATCGCCCATCCTCACGACCCCGCCGCGCCCACCTTCCACGAGCCCGACATCTCCTGGGTGGACTGGGAGGTGACCGGCTACCACGGCCTCGAACTCTGGAACGCCATGAGCGAATTCAAAGGGCACTTGCGCAGTTGGGCCCACGCTCTGTACTACACCTTCCAGTTCCACCAGATCGCCCAGGGGCCGTATCCCGAAGCCTTGGAACGGTGGACCAGCCTGCTGGCCGCCGGCCAAAAGGTGGTCGCCGTGGCCGGGTCCGACGCCCACGCGCTGCATAAGCGCCTGGGGCCGGTGCGCAAAGTGCTCTTTCCTTACGAGTGGCACTTCCGGGCCGTCAACACCCACCTGCTGCTGCCCGAGCCCCTGAGCGGCGACCTGAGCACCGACCGGGGACGGGTTTACGCCGCGTTGCGTCAGGGGCGCGCTTTTTTGGCCAACGATCTGCTCGCCGAGGCCCGGGGTTTTCGCTTCACCGGCCAGGGGCAAGGGCAGGAAGCGTTCCCCGGCGAGAGCCTGCCGCTCAACGGCGGCGTCACGCTGAAAGCCCGCCTGCCCCGCAAAGCCGAAATCCGTCTCCGACGCTACGCCGAGGTCATCCAGACCTGGAAGAATCACGAAGTTATGGCCTACACAGCCACGCGACCGGGGGCCTACTGGCTGGAGATGTTCCTCTTTCGTTGGGGGCGCAGGCGTACCTGGATCATCAGCAACCCCATTTATGTCGAATAACCAGGGCACACGAAAAAGCCACCGACGGATTGGTGGCGGCTTGCGTTTTGGCCCAAGTGCTCCTGGGACGCCGCTCACCCTGCCAGCAGCGCCTGCACCCGCTGCGCCACCTCGGCGCGCGGCACGGCGACCTGTTCGCCCGTGCGCAAATCTTTCACCGTCACCACCCCCTGCGCCAACTCGTCGGGGCCGAGCACCAGGGCCACCTTCATCCCCAACCGGTCGGCAAACTTGAACTGCTTGCCCAATTTGGCCGGTTCGGGATAGGTCGTCACATTCAACCCGGCCTCCCGCAACTCGGCCCCCAAACGGTAGGCGACCAACAAATGCGCCTCATCGAACACGGTGACCAGCACCGGCGCGGGGTGAGCGCTTAAATCGGGCAGCCGTCCGTACTTCTCCAGTACCAGGGTGATCACCATATCGCCCATGGCAAAGCCCACGCCCGGTAAGGGCGCGCCGCCCACATCGGCCACCAGATTGTCGTAGCGCCCGCCCCCCAAAATGGCGCGGAACTCGCCTTGCGTGTCCCGTGCTTCAAACACCGTGCCGGTGTAATAGTCCAACCCGCGAATGATGTACGGCGCAAAGCGGATGTACTCCCGCGCCCCCAGGGCCTCGCAGGCACGGAAGAACCGCACCAACTCCTCAGAGGTCTCCCACAGCCCTTCGTTTTCCAGCAGCCGGTACAGGCCCTGGATTTGTTCGCCATCCAGACCCAAATCCCGCGCATAAGCCTCCCAGGCCGGAGGCTTCATCTTCTCCTTGCGGTCGATGAGCCGGAAAACCTGCCCCCGCCCTTCAGGAGGGATGCCCAGCCTCTCCAGTTGAGCATCCATCAACCGGCGGTTGTTCACCAAAATCTGGACCTCCTCGGGGGTCAACCCCACCCGACGGAAAAACGCGGCCCCAATAGCGGCCAACTCGGCGTCGGCTTCAGGCGAGTTTACGCCAATCATGTCGATGTTCCACTGGAAGAATTCGCGGGCCCGTCCGCGCTGCGGTCGCTCATAGCGCCAAAAGGGGCCAAAAGACCACCAACGCAGCGGAAACCGCAACTGCCCCTGCTTTTGGGCCACCATCCGGGCCAAAGTGGGCGTCAGTTCCGGGCGCAGGGCAATGAGTTCCCCGCTACGATCGGGAAAGACGAAGGCCTGTTCTTGGACCAGTTCCTCGCCCGACTTGGCGGCGTAAAGGGCCAGAGGTTCCAACGCCGGCCCATCGTACTCCTGATAGCCAAAGGCCTCGGATACAGCACGCATCTGGGCATACAGCCACGAACGCACGGCCATCCGTTCCGGATAAAAATCCCGGGTGCCTTTGACGGAAGCGATCACCTTTTTGCTCATCTTCCCGCTCCTGACCTCCATGCAAACTTAATGCCCGATGTGCCCCGGGTTCGCCATCTCCAGCGAGTCATCCCACAAACGCCAGCGGCGGTGCCAGGAAAGGATCTGGGGCACCACATAGGGCAACAGCCACAGGCGTCGGCTGGGGGGAATCGGCGTCAGGCCCACCAGGTCCAGGTACAAATCCAGCGCCAGCATCTGCGTCATGCTCTGGCGGCGTCGCAGGAGATAGGGCACCGCCACCCAGGAGAGGGCGGCGCCAAACATGAACGAAAAGACGGCGGTCCGCACATCCTCCCAGCAGGACATGGCTACTCCTGCCTGAGCCAACGCGCCACTCCACCGGGATGGCGGTAACCCACCATGGCGTCCAGCAACGATTGCGGCTCCTCGGCCACGACGAACAACCGCTCATGCTCGTCGTAGAGGAAGCCCTCGGCGCGCGCCCGCCGGATGAACGCCAGCAAGGCGTCGAAGTAGCTCTGGACATTGAGCAGCCCAATGGGTTTGGTGTGCAGGCCGATTTGGGCCCAGGTGAGCACCTCAAAAAGTTCCTCCATCGTGCCAAAACCCCCGGGGAGAGCAATGAAGGCATCGCTCAAGGCCGCCATGCGGGCCTTGCGGGCGTGCATGTCGGGCACCACCTCCAGGCGGGAAAGCCCCTGGTGCGCTAAACGGGGTGTGTTGAAATGCTCCGGGATCACCCCGATGACCTCGCCGCCCTTTTCCAGAGCGCCGTCGGCCACGACGCCCATCAGTCCGGTGCTCCCCCCGCCGTAAACCAAAACAAAGCCGCGCTGTGCCAACGCACGGCCCAGCGCCCGTGCCGCCTGATAGAACCTTTCGTCCACCTCGTCGGCCGAGCCACAAAACACACAAATGCGCTGCAATGGAGTTTCTGCCTTTTCCATGAGCGCAATTCTACCACCATCCCCAAGGGATGGCGGCAAGTCAGGCACGCTTTTCTCGCCCAACTTACCGCCATCCCCGTCTCATCCTAACGCAAGCGGGATGGCGTGGCCGGGCTGCCGGAAGTTTCCACCGCCGGGGGCTTTTCCTCAATACGGAACAACTGCAAAATGCGGCGCACCATATCGTAGGCCACATTCTGCTGAAAGCCTGTAACCCAGGCCAGCACGAACACCATGGCCGCCGAGGTGATGTTCTGCTGGGCGCTGGCCGTCAACGAAAACAATCCGGCCTGGATGACCAGATAGACGAACGCGCCCAAAGCCAGCCCCATGATGGGGTTGGTGATGTACCACATGGTGTATTGTTTGTCGAAATCCTGCTCGCGGGCCACATGGCGCCAGAGCGCATACAACGCCCCGGTGACGCCTCCCAGGCCTCCCCAAATCACGCTTTTCAGCGCCACCACCAGCCACAGGACGCTTTGCGGGCCGGCCATCGCATTCGGGGAATATCCCAACGAAGGTCCCACTCGATAGATCACCCAGGGGAGGAAGAACATCCCCACAGCCAACACCACCACCCACGCCAACTCGTAAAACAGCAGGCGTACGCCTATGGTGTACGACCATTCCCGGACACGGCGAGCTAAGGCGACCCGATAATCCACCTCGTTGAGCAGGCGCTCGGCCTCCTCGTAATACTCCAGGCCGGCCATCAGATAGTTGCGCGCCGCCTGCAAATCGTCCAGCAACCGCCGCGCCAGGGGGAGGCTGCTGATCTCCTTCTTGACGCTCTGATGCAAGTTGTCCACCCGGTCCCAGAGTTCCTGTACCCTTTGCAAGGGCACCAACTGCTTGACCATTTCCGGAGAAGGGGGCACCGGTTCGCCGAGGGGCGGCGGTTGCGAAGGCCCCACCGGTCCCGGCGCCTCCAGGGCCGCCGAGGTGAACACAGGGGCGCCCCGCATGGCCTCGGGCGGCGGCAAAGGCACCTCGGCTTGTGGGCCGGCCGTCTCGCCCAGGACCTCAGGGGGCAACAGCGGTTCCATGGCCCCCATTCCCTTGTCCTCCTCGGCCGGGGGCGGGCCTTCCGGAAACGCTTCACCTTCCACGCCGCCGACATGGGCCACCACTTCTTCGGGGGTCAAAGCGGAAGGCAAGGCCTCCTTTTCCGCCGCTGGCGTCGGCTCTTTGGCGGCCGGCACCTCCTCCAGCATCTCCTCAGGCACCATCTCGCGCCCAGCGCCTTCCAGGGGGTTCTCTTCAGACACGGCTCACCTCCTGCCATAACTCGTCGGCCAACATGCGAAAGGCACGGGCCGCCGGCGACTCCGGACGATACCCCAACACCGTTTTGCGGGCCGCCGGGGCCACGGCCACGCTCTCATCCAGCGGAATGGTGGTGCGGGTCACCCGCGCGCCAAACACGCGCCGCATCTCGGCCACCGCGGTCTCGGCGTACACGGACCCCCGCTGCACCCTGGTGGGCACCAGAGCCAGCAGGCGCAGATGGGGATTCAGGCGCGCCTGGACCCGCCGCACGGCCTCCAACAGCAGGCGCACGCCCCGCATGGCCAGATACTCGGCGGCCACCGGGATGAGCAGATGGGTCCCCGCCACCAGGGCGTTGGCCGTCAGCACCCCCAAATTGGGCGGGGTGTCCAAAAGCACCACTTCCACGCCCTCCGGCATCACCCCGGGCAGATGCCGCTTCAGGCGCGTCACCCGATCCGGTTGGGAAAGCAACCGATACTCCAACAGCAACAAATCCCGATGGGCGGGGAGGAGGAACAACCCCGGTCGCACCCTTTTCACCGCTTCGCGCCCTTGCGGCCCGGGCTGCGCCAAAACCTGGGCCACAGAACCGTCCCCATGGTAAGGGTCCAGCCCAAAGGTGCTGGTCAACGCGCCCTGAGGGTCCAGGTCCACCAACAGGGTCACGATTCCCCGTTCGGCCAGGGCGGCGCCCAGGTTGGCCGCCAGGGTGGATTTCCCGACTCCGCCTTTCTGATTGGCGATCACCCATACATGCGTCACGCTTTGAGTATAGAGGAGATTGGAGCCCAAGTCAACTGAGCGGGAAGCCCATGGTATAATCGGCGCGCCAAACTGGAGAACTTGCCTATGAGTGAAAACACAAAAATTTGCCCAACTTGTGGTACGCGTATTCCGGCAACGGCCACCCGTTGTCCGGTTTGCGGCACGGCCTTCACTGCGGGTGAAGGCACGCCGCAACTCAAGCCGGGGCGTTTCCCCGAAGTGACGCTGAGCCTGCCCCTGGCCCTGGCGATGCTGGCTTTCTTCGTTGCCCTGGGCGCCGGGATGGTGTACTTCGCCCTGAGCCAGATGAACCGCATCGCCGAACCCACCCCCATCCCTTCGGCGACGCCATCCCCCAGCCCCACGCTGACGCCCACGCCGGTGACCCCCACTCCCACTTTCACGCCCCTGCCCTCGCCAACGCCGTTCATCTATGAAGTCAAAGCCGGCGACACCTGTTCCAGCATCGCGCTGGCTTTCGGCATCTCGGTGCGCAGCCTGGTGTTGCTGAACAATCTGCCCGCAGCCTGCGACACCCTCTTCGTTGGGCAGAAGTTGCTCATCCCGCAACCCACCCCCACCCCTTCGCCTCAGCCTACCGGCACGCTCAGCCCTGCCGAGGCCACCAAGCAGGCCTGCGACCGGGTCATCTACGAGGTCAAGGAAAACGACACGCTGAGCAGCATCGCTTTGAATTACGGTGTGCCCATGGACGCCATCCGCCGCTACAACGGTCTGGTGGGCGACCAGGTGTTCTTCGGACAAAAGTTGATCATTCCACTATGTGAGCGCAACCCCACTCCAGGGCCCACGCCCACGCCCACGCCGCCGCCGCCGTATCCGGCGCCCAGCCTGCTGTTGCCTGTGGACGGCGCGGTGTTCACCCTGGCCGACGAAGCCGTGGTACTGCAGTGGGCCTCGGTGGGCGAACTGCGGGACAACGAAGCGTATGCCGTCACCGTCGAGGATGTGACCGCCGACCGGGGGCGCAAGCTGGTGGCCTATGTCACCGATACGAAGTATATCGTGCCCAACGACTTCCGCCCCACGGAAAGCAAGCCGCATGTCTTCCGCTGGTGGGTGGTCACCGTGCGCCAGACGGGCACCGACGAGAACGGCAACCCCATCTGGACGCCGGCCGGTGCACGCAGCGAATCCCGCACCTTTGCCTGGGTCGGCGTGGCCCCGGCGGCGACCCCCACGCCGTCCCCTTAGTACCCCCCTCGATTCGACATCAAGACCCGGCGGGCGCAGGAAACAAACCATCCTGCGCCCGCTTTTTCGTCCCTTGTTGGGCCCAAAAAGAAAACCACCGGGACGGCACCGTCCCGGTGGTCTGCTGCCTTTTTCCCAGGGTCCGGATTAGCCCTGGGCCTCCTTGACGGCCTCTTCCAGCATGGCCGTGGTGACCGACTTGGGGCGCTCGATGGGATGGCCCAGAGCACGGGCCCAAACCACATTGGCCGTCACGCCCAGCGCGCGGCCCACGCCGAACATCACCGTGTAGAAGTCCGACTCGGTGACCCCGTAGTGCTGCTGCAGGGTACCGCTGAGGGCGTCCACATTGGGCCACGGATTCTTGGCCTTGCCGTGCTCCTTGAGCACCTCGGGGATGACCTCGTAGGCCACCTTGGCCGTCTGGAACAAGGGGTCTTCGGGCATGTGCTCCAGGGCAAATTCGAACTGCGCCTTGTAGCGGGGGTCGGTGCGGCGCAACACGGCATGGCCGTATCCGGGGATCACCTGACCGCTGTTCAGGGTGTCCCAGGCGTACTGGCGCATCTGCTCGTGGGTGGGCACGCCGCCGAACTTGTCCATCACGCCCTTCAGCCAGTAGAGGCAGTTCTGGTTGGCCAGGCCGTGCAACGGGCCCGCCAGGCCATCCATCGCCGCGGAGAAGGCGTAGTAAATGTCGGAGAGGGCCGAAGCCACCAAGTAGGTGGTGTGAGCGCTCACATTGCCGCTCTCGTGGTCCGAGTGCAGGATGAAGTACAGGCGGCTAAGGTTCTTGTACTTGGGGTCCTCCACGCCCATCATGTGGGCAAAGTTGGCCCCCCAATCCAGGTCAGGATCCGGCTCGATGAACTTGCCATCCTTGTACTTCAGCCGGTAGATGAAGGCCGCGATGGCGGGCAACTTGGCCGTCAGGCTCAAGGCGTCTTCCAGCATGGGGTCCCAGAAATCGGTCTTCTTCAAGCCCTCTTTGTAACGCTTGGCGAAAACCGATTCCGGCTGCAGCGCCAGCACCGCGGCGGAGAACATGGTCATGGGATGGGACTCTTTGGGGAAGGCCCGCAACACATCAAACACATGCTGCGGCAGGGCCATCCGCTTCTTCCACTCTGCCTCCACCGACAGGGCCTCTTCCTTGGTAGGGAAATCGCCCGTCAACAGCAGCCAGTACAGGCCGCCCACATAGGGCATATCACCGTCGGAGGGCTTGGGCAACTTCTCCAACACTTCGGGGATAGTGTGCCCACGGAAGCGGATGCCCTCATACGGGTCCACATAGGAAATATCGGTGACCAACACCTTCAGGCCGCGCATCCCGCCCAAAATCTGGCGGACATGCACCTGGTCCACGACCACATCACCGTACTCCTTGGCCAACTTCCGTTGGCGCTCACGCCATGCGGGGATCTCGGCAGCAAGCCGTTCCTTCAGCAACATAGACTCCTCCTTCCATCCGAGGCAAAATGATGGGGGAAGGATTTTTCCTTCCCCCAAAGGGCTAAATCAGGCCAAACTCGGTCAACTTGGCGACATTGGTGCGCACATGGGCCACCGACTTCTTGAAAGCCGCCGTTTCCTCCTCGTTGAGGTCGTACTCGATCACCTTCTCCACGCCCTTGCGGCCCAACATGGCCGGCACGCCGATGAAGATGTCCTTTTCGCCATACTCGCCGTTCAGATAGACCGTGGCCGGGACAATGAGGTGCTTGTCCTTCAAGATGGCCTCGGTCATCTGAGCCAGCGCCGCGGCCGGCGCGTAGAAGGCGCTCCCTTTCTTGAGCAGGCTGACGATCTCGCCACCGCCCTTGCGGGTGCGCTCCACGATAGCGTCCAGTTTGTCCTTGGGGAGATACTTTTCTAAGGGCACACCGGCGATGTTGGAGTGACGGGTGAGCGGCACCATGCTATCACCATGGCCACCCAGCACATAGCAGTGGATATTCTCCACGCTGACGCCGGTTTCCATGGCGACGAAAGCGCGCATACGGGCCGAGTCCAGAATGCCCGCCTGCCCCATGACCCGGTAAGCAGGCAGCCCGGTGACCTTCCAGGTGAGGTAGGTCATCACATCCAGCGGATTGGTGAGCACGATGTAGATGGCGTCCGGCGACTGCTCCAGGGTCTTGCGGGCCACATCGGCCACGATCTTGGCATTGGTGGTCAGCAAGTCGTCGCGGCTCATCCCCGGCTTGCGCGGCAAACCGGCGGTGATGATCACGATGTCCGAACCTTTGGTGGCCGCGTAATCATTACTCCCCACAATGGTGACATCTTTGCCGACGACCGGCATGGCCTCCTGCAAATCCAACGCCTTCCCCTGAGGCATGCCCTCCACGATATCCACCAAGACGATATCGGCAATCTCGCGCTCGGCCAACCAATGGGCCGTGGTCGAGCCCGTCATGCCAGCACCGATAATAGAAACCTTGGCCATAAAAACCTCCTCCATCGCAAGATAGCGCTGAGAGCGCCTGAGGCTGCTCAGAGCAAATACCCATTTCTAATTATATACCTATTTGGCTTCTTGACAAGTGCCAATTGTCACAAATTCTGGACGATTCAGGATTCCCCGGCCTCTGCGCTCAGAAAATGCACCACCTCCATGGCCGCCTGCGCCCCCATGCCGGCCGAGGTGATGACCTGTCGATAGCGCGGATCGGCCACTTCGCCCGCGGCGAACACGCCAGGCACGCTGGTGCGGGTGTAGGCATCCACCTTCACATATCCCCGCTCGTCCAGGGCCAACTGCTCGTGGAAAAGCGCGGTGTTCGGCTCGTGACCGATGAAGATGAAGACCCCGGCGGTAGGGTACACCTGCTCCTCGCCCGACACCACATCGCGCAGTCGCACCCCTTCGACCACATCTTCACCCAGGATCTCGGTGACCACCTTGTTGAACAAGAACCGGATTTTGGGGTGGTTCCGGGCCCGCTTTTGCAGCAACGGCCCGGCGCGCAACTGCTTCCGCCGATGAATGATGGTGACCTGGGTGGCGTACCGGGTCAGGAAAAGCCCCTCTTCCAGGGCGCTGTCGCCCCCGCCGATGACCACCACCTCCATCCCTTTGAAGAAGTGACCGTCACAGGTGGCGCAGTAGGACACGCCCATGCCCACCAGGTCCTCCTCGCCGGGGACACCCAGGCGCCGGGGGGCGGCCCCCGTGGCGATGATCAACGCCCGGGCCTCCACCTCGCCCCCCCGGACGACTATACGAAACGGTCGCCGCCGCAAACCCACCGCCGTGGCCATATCCAGGCGAATCTCTGCCCCAAAGCGCTCAGCCTGGTCCTTCAGCCGCTGCACCAACTCTTGCCCCCCCACCCCCTCGGGAAAGCCCGGGTAGTTCTCCACGATGTGGGTCAGGGAAACCTGACCGCCCAAGTCCGGCCCGGCGATGACCAGAGGGGCCAGTTCGGCCCGCGCCGCGTAGAGCGCCGCCGTCAGCCCAGCCGGACCCGAGCCCAAAATCACCACCTGTCGCCTTTCCATAACAAGTGCCTAATCCTTCTGCGGAAGAAGATAAAGCGGCGCCTCATTGACCGAAGCGCCGCTTTGTGCTTTCTCCATGGTCAGGCCTCGATGGCCATCAACTCAGGATGGGCCTGCAGGTACTCCCGCACCGCAATGGCCGCCTTGGCCCCATCGCCCACGGCCACCGCCACCTGGGCTAGGTTACCCGAGCGCACATCCCCGGCCGCGAAGACTCCTTCCACATTGGTGCGCATGTGCCGGTCGGTGACGATGTACCCGCGCTCATCCAGTTCCACCACGCCCTTGACGAAGTCAGTATAGGGCTGGTAACCCACATAGATGAACACCGCCTTGGTGGGGAGCTCCTTCAGTTCACCCGTCTCGCGGTCCTTGATCACGACCGCCTCGACGAAGTCGCTTCCCTTGATCTCCACGGCCATGTGGGAGAAGTAGCACTTGACCTTGGGATGGTTCATCACCCGGTCGCGGAGCACCTTCTCAGCGATGGAGTGGTCGAGGAATTCCACAAAGGTCACCGACTTGGCGTATTCCAGCAAAATCTGGGCTTCCTGCAAGCCCGAATTCCCGCAGCCGATGACCACCACATCCTGGTCCTTGTACAGCGGGCCGTCGCAGGTGGCGCAATAGGAAACGCCTTTGTTGGTGAACTCCGCCTCGCCAGGGATGCCCAGTTTCTTTGGCCGGCTACCCGTGGCCAGGACGACGGTGCGACCTTTGAACACCTGCCCGTCGCTGGTGGTGACCTCGAAGATGCCGTCTTCCCGCTTGCGCAGGCCGGTCACCTCTTCGAATTCCACGATTTCGGCGCCAAAGCGCTTGGCCTGAGCCACAAACTTTTCCATCAACTCCGAGCCGTCGATCCCCTCAGGGAAGCCCGGGTAGTTTTCGATCAAATGCGTGGTGGCGGCCAGGCCTCCCGTGGTTTCCCGCTCCAGCACCAGCGTCTGCCACCCATCACGGCTGGCATAAATGGCCGCCGTCAATCCGGCCGCCCCGGCCCCCACCACCAACAGGTCGTACACCTTGCTGGCATCTGCCTGCGTGTTTCCACCGACATTCAATTGAAACATAGCCACCTCCTGGTGATCTGCTTGCCTTACCCGAACCTCGGGCCGGTCGAGGGGTGGCTACCTGCAGCCACCCCTCGACTTACCCCAACCCGTTCCAAAAACGCCTTGAGCCGCTGATCCTGTGCCTTACTCTTCCACAATCGCCAGGATATCGTCGGAATCCATGATCAAATGTTCTTCACCGTCGATCTTGATCTCGGTGCCCGTGTATTTGGGGAAGAGCACCTTCTGCCCCACCTTCACCTTGATATCTTCTTCCTCGTCACCGATGGCGACGACCACGCCCATCTGGGGCTTCTCTTTGGCCGTCTCCGGCAGCAGAATACCGCTCTTGGTGCGCAGTTCTTCCTCTTCAGGGCGGACCAATACGCGAGTACCCAAGGGTTTGACCTTCAAAGTCTTCTCAGCCATGTGTACCTCCTCGATGTAGAGTTTCCTTTTATTGAGATGCAGATCA
>DUEP01000010.1 GCA_011176535.1 Anaerolineae bacterium
AGGCCTTGGTGACTAAACTTATACCCAACATCTTTTCTCACACGACCTTACGAAGGTGAAATACTCCGGCTATTCCTCGGGAAGTGTATGCGAGGCCATCCCCACCACCTCATAATGCACCACCGTGGGTTCGAACCCCAGCAAGAAGTCCCGGTCTTCGGGGTAATACCTGGCCTTTTCGACATCCTCGCCCGCAAAGGCTCGGATCACATCCAGGTTCTCCCAAAACGTCGGGGTGATGAAATGCATGACCTCGCCTTCGGGGCGCTCCAGGATGTACACGCCCAGGTTGCCGTCCACCGAGCGGTAATCGGGAATGGCCCGCTCGTTGAGAAAGGCCCGGTAGGCTGCGGCTTTTTCAGTCGGTACTCGGCCGTGCCACATGCGTACGCTCATCGCTTATTCCTCCCAGGTCAACCAAGGGGTTTCGGCTTCCAACGTGAGCACGAACTCGGCCAGCAACCGCGCCGCCCGGCGCACATCCTTCAGCGAGACCGTCTCCACCGGCGTGTGCATGTACCGCAGGGGAATGCTGACCACCATGCTGGGCATGCCTTCAGCGGTCACCTGCAAGGCCATGGCGTCGGTGCCCGAATGGGTGGGTAGGTATTCCACCTGGTGGGGAATTTCCAGCGCCTCGGCCAACGCTTTGAACCGACGATGAAGGGCCGGGTGAATGTTGGGCCCCCAACCCAAGGTGATGCCCTCGCCCAGGGGGAAGCCTTTGTCCTCGCCCACGCCGGGGCCGGTGGCAAAAGTCACATCCACGGCCACGGCGACTTGCGGGCGCTCGGCGAAGGCCGAAGTCAACGCGCCGCCCAGGGTTTCCTCTTCCTGAACCGTGGCCACGAAGACGGCATCCCAGCGATGCGGCCGCCCCCGCAGAGCCTCCAGCACCTCGGTGAGCACGGCCACCGAGGCCCGGTTGTCCAGGCCCGGACCCCGCAGGAGGTCCCCCTCCAGAGAGGTGGGTGCCGTCCCAAAGGTGATCGGGGCCCCCACCTGAACCAGACGACGCAGCCGCCGCGCCGGCAGTCCAGTGTCCACCAACAGGTGGCCCACCGGCACCGGCTTACCGCGCAGGTCGGGCGGCAACAGATGATCCGGCGGGGCCACCAGCAGGCCGGGTATCGGTTCTCTTCCCTGAACCACCACCGGCTGGCCGGGCAACACGCGGGGGTCCAGCCCGCCGATGGGTTGAACGCGCAGGAATTCGCCCTCGATGTGTGAGACGATGAGGCCGATGGTGTCCATGTGCGCGGCCAAGAGCACCTTGGGCCGCGGGTCTGGCCCCTGGCCGCCCTTGAGGGCGTGGACCGAGCCCAGGGGTGAGCGTCGCACTTCGTCGGCCAGCGGGCCCCACAGGCGGGCAAGATGGTCGGCGATGGTGGTTTCGCGCCCCGAGGGGCCGGGGAGGCGCAGCAGGGTTTGCAGGCGGTCGCGGAGGGTGTCGAGAGACATGCTTTCTTCTCCAAAGTCAGGGCGTGGAGGTAGGCGGCGGTGTCGCCGTGGGGGTGGCGCTGGGCGTGGGGGTCGGCGTAGCCGTGGCGGTGAGGGTCGGCGTGGCCGTAAGGGTAGGCGAAGGGCTGGCGGTGTCCGTGGGAGTAGCCGTGGCCGTTTCCGTTGGGGTCGCCGTGGCAGTGGGCGTGGCGGTGAAGGTCGGCGTGGCCGAAGGCGTCCAGGTGGGGGTGAGCGTGGGCGTGTAGGTGGCGGGTTGCAATGGAGTGGGCGAGGGCGTCAGCGTCACCACAACGATGGCCGTCGAGGTGGGCGCGAGGCTGGGTGAGGGCGAAGGCGTGACCACGGGGGTGCGGGTGGGCCACGGCGTGGGGTAGAGGGGCACCGTGGCCATGGGCGTGGTGAGGGAAGGCCTTTGCGTCGGGATGGGGGTAGACGTCACCCGGGAACGCGGGGCTAGGCGGATGGCCACCCAGCCCGCGCAGTAACACGGCAGGGTGGCCAGAATGATCCACACCAGCAGGTAACGCAGCCTGAGGCGGCGTGCACGTTCGTCAGGCTCTCTGGGCCTCAACCACATGGGCTGTCCTTAGGCTCCTCCTCGAGCCGTCATTCGTCGCAAATGCGGAGGGTGTCTTCTTTGTTGGGTACCAGACAGAGAAAGACGAAATCTTCGTTACCAATGTTCTCGTACCAGTGGGGTACGCCGGCCGGGATGAAGACCACATGGCCAGGCCCCACCTCATACACCTCGTCGCCGATGCCAATGCGGGCGCGTCCCTGGAGCACATACTGCTCGTGCTCCACCTCGTTGGTGTGCCGGGGCATGCTGCCGCCGGGCTTCATGGTGAAACGCCGCATGGCGAAATGCGGCCCCTCTTCCGGGCTGATGAGAATCTGGATGAAGGTGTCTTTTCCGGCACTCACCGGATTCGCCGGAATTTGATCAGCGTGCTTGACGGGCATGGTTGCCTCCTTGTGCAGGTTAATTCTCGCCGCTGACTTCCTGCCACCAGGCTTTGAGCAGCACGGCGTCTTCTTCCAGGACCGGGCTCTCGCACAGGATGCGCCCGGCGGCCCCAAAGGCCTTGAGGACGCGGAAGATGGCGCGGATGTCCAGGTCGGCTTCTTCGATTTTGAGGTGATTCCGTTCCCCTTTGGGCCCGTACTCGATACCTGAAAGGTGAATGTGGAGATGGCGCAGCGCCTCTTCGCCGAGGGCCTGGGCGTAGGCTTCCAATACCCGGGCCCATTCGTCGTAGGTGTTCATGCTGCCGTCGCCGGGCCGGGCGTGCAAGTGCGCGAAATCCAAGCAGGGCTGCGCCCCCGGCACCTCCTGGCTCAAGCGCAGCGTGTCCTCCAGAGAGCCGATGACCGCCGCTTTGCCCATGGTCTCCGGCCGCAGGGTGACGGCCACACCCAGGGTTTCAAGTTCGGCGACCACAGCCTGCAGGCGGGCGATGGCCTTGGGCAGCACCTCGTCGGGCGGGCGACCGAAGTAGGAGCCGGGGTGAAACACGATGTCGGTGGCCCCGGCCAAATGGCCGTAATAGGCGGCGGCCATCAGGCGCTGGCGCGATTTGGGCCACTCCTCGTCGTCGGCGTTGAGGTTGATAAAGTAAGGCGCATGAACACTGAGGGCGACCCCGTGGGCGGCAGCGGTGGCTTTGATGGCCGCGCAGGTCTTCTCGCTGACCCGCACCGAGCGCACCCAGCCCAATTCCAGGGCGTCGAGGCCCAGTTCGGCCAGACGCATCACCCCGCCCACGCTGCCGCCGGGCTTTTTGGGCGTTGAGAGAGGATTACCGACGGTGCCAAATCGAAAGGAAAGGTTCATGATGGGTCTCCTAACTTCTGAAGCCAGTGCTGCAACTGGGTCAAGGTAAGCGAATATGCGCGGGCAAATCCGGCCACGAAGCGCACTTCCTCCGGCACCAGGCGCATCAGGTGGAAATCACCCAGCGTGAAGGTGATCTCGGCCGAAAGGTGGCTTCGTCTTGCTTCATGGCGACTCCTTGGTTTGCTGGCCCGGCTTAGCCGCCGCTACCCCAACCGAGGCGGGCCAGCAGAGGCAGGCCCAGGATGAGCAGGCCCACGGCCACAGCGGTGAAGACGGCCAGGAGCACAGCCGCAGCGCCCACATCCTTGCTCACCTTGGCCAGCGGGTGGGGTTGGGGGCTACAAAGGTCCACGGCGGCCTCCAGCGCGGTGTTGAACGCCTCGGCCATCCACACCAGACCAATGACCAGGGACAGAAGCGCCCCACGGGCGGCGTCGATGCGTAACCACCACGCCAGGGCGACGACAAGTACCGTGGCCAGGGCATGGATGCGGGCGTTGGGCTGGGTACGCCACAGGTGCCCCAGTCCTTGAAAAGCATAGCGAAAGGCAGCCAGACGCGAGCGTAGCCTGTCGCGCATCGCAGTCCCGCCTCATGGAGGGTCCAGAGGGCATCCCAGATTGCGTAACACCTCGCGCTGGGCAGCCCACATGTGGGCCTTCTCCTCGGGTGTGGCGTGGTCGTGGCCCAGGAGATGGAGCACGCCATGCACCACCAGCAGGGTCAGTTCATCGGCCACGGCGTGCCCTGCAACCGCCGCCTGGGCCGCGGCCCGTGGGTAGGAGATGAGCACATCGCCCAGATACCGCGCTCCGGTGTCCGGATCCACCTCTCCGTCGGGGAAGGACAGCACATCGGTGGGCGCATCCACGCCCCGGAAACGGAGATTCCACCGACGCAGCGTGGCGTCGTCGCTGATCCAAACGGTGAGCGCCACCGGGCCGCTCACCTTCTGGTACGCCAGGGTGGTTTCAGCGGCCTGACGGATGGCCTCGGTCTGGAGCAAGGCGGCGTAGGCCGGGTCAACGCGGAGATAGATCGTCATGGGGGAACAGAACCTCTTGGGGCTCCGGAGCCGCGGTCTCGTCGAGGGAGGGGGTTTCCTCCACGGGTTGGGTCGGCGAGACCTGCGGGTAACGAATGCGGCTATGGTAGAGCCCTTTCAGGGCCTCGACGAACGCATCTTCGATGGCGGCCAGATCGCGCAGGGTGAGGGGGGCTTCGTCCAACTGCCCCTCATCCAGACGCTCTCGCCAGGTGCGCCGCACCAGGGCGCGAATGACCTCCAGTTCGGTGGGGTGCTCGGCGCGCACCCGGGCTTCGCAGCCGTCGGCCAGCATCACGATAGCGGTCTCTTTCGAGCGCGGACGCGGGCCAGGGTAGCGGAAGCGGCGGATGTCCACTTTGGCGGGATCGTTCCCCGCCGCCTCCAGGGCCTGGGCGTACTGGTAGCGGGCGATGGAAGTGCCGTGGTGTTCGGCGATGAAGGCCTGGATGGGTTTGGGCAGGCGATGCTTTTGCGCCAGCGCCAGGCCGTCGGTCACATGGCGGATGATGTAAGCAGCGCTTTCCTCAGGGGAGAGGGCTTCGTGAGGGCTGGGCACCCCAAGGGGCAAATTTTCGATGAAGTAGGCCGGGTTTTCGGCCTTGCCGATGTCATGGTAGAGCGCCCCCACCCGGGTCAGCAGCGGGTCGGCACCGATGCGCTCTGCCGCCTGCTCGGCCAGGTTGGCGACCTGCAGGCTGTGCTGGTAGGTCCCCGGAGCCTGTTGGAGGAGGCGTTGGAGCAGGGGATGGTCGGGCCGGGCCAATTCCAGCAATTGCAAAGGTGCCACCACATCCAGCAGCGGGGCGAGCAGATAGTGCAGCAACAAGCTGCCACCAGAGGAGAGAGCAGCGTTGACCAGCGCGGCCGCGCTCAGGGTGGCCATCCCTAACCAGTCGCTGTCCGGCGAGGGCAGGCGGAAGGCCAACATGACGGCGCTCTGCCCCGCGGCCAACAGCCCCCCGGACCAAAAGTAAGCGCGCATGCGGCTTTGACGGCCCAGGGCGAAGACGCCGATGGCCCCGCCAAGCCACTGGAAAAGGAAGAGTTCAAATCCATTGGGCAGGCCATACAGCCCCAGGACATCGATGACAAAGCCGAAGATCAGAGCCGGTTCGCGGCCCACGAGCAGGGCCACCGTCATCATGAAAAGTGGGAAGGGGTAGAGGTAAGGGAGGACAATATGGCCGGGCAACAGCAGGCGGGCGCCCAGAACCCAGAGCAGGCCCCCGGTGATCAGGAGGGCCAGGGCCCGCAGGTGGCGCCGGAGCGGACGGTTCTGGCGCAGGTAAAGGGCCAGCCAGCCCATGATGCCCAACAAAAGGAACAGGGGCGCCAGCCAGATCTGCCAATGGGTGTGCGTTTTGAGCAGGCCGTATTGCGCCAAGGCTTCGATGTCGGCCGCGGTAAGCACCTGTCCTCGCTGCACAATGGTCTCCCCACGGCGGATGTGGCGCTCCACAGGGGGAACCGCCTGCCGGGCCTGTTCCTGGGCTGCCTGGGTCAATTCGGGGGAGTACAGGCTGTTGGGCGTCAGATAAGCCTCAACAAAAGCCACCACCAACCCCGCCTGTTCGGGAGAGAAGTCCAGTCTCACCAGGGTGGGCAGCGTGCGGCGGATTTGCGGGAGTTGGCTTTCGCGGATGGAGGCGCGCATGACCTGTTCCAGCACGCGCTCGGCTTCTTTTTGGATGGCCTCCCAATGGGCATCGGAGAGGCGCAGGAGGTAGTCGATTTGCTGGGGAGTGAGGCGGACGCCCTTCAGGGCTTGCAGGTCGGCGCGTTTTTGTTCGTCCGAAGCGTAGGGGTCGGCGCGCACCTGGGAGACGAAATCCAGGGCGCTGCGCAATTGCTCCAGTTGGCGGCGGGCGATGGCAGGGTCGGGGGGCGCATAGACCGGCGCCACCGCAGCAGCGGCCGCCTCGCGGCGCTGCTCGGTGAGCACACGGCTTTCGTAAGTCAGGTTGTAGGGCGCCAGGATGTCTCGAGGGGCCACATCCCCGACCTGAAGCGTCAGGGCGCGTTCAGCGTCTCCGGTGACCAGCATGATGAGCGCGGCGGCCAGCACCCCCAAAGCAAACAACAGGCCGGGATAGGCGGCCTGCATCCGTTGCGCCCAGGAGGTGTGCGTGCGCGGGGTTTCGTTTTTCATGGTCACCTATAGCCATACCAAAGCGGCTGGAGCGCACAAGTGTCCACCCCAGCCGATGCGCGAAAAGGAGGGTTGCGGAAACCGTCAGCCCTCGGCCAGCAAGCGTCGGACGACCTGGCTCACTTCACTTCCGGAGGCCCGTCCCTGGACTTTGGCCAGCAAAGGTTTCATCACTTTGCCCATGTCCTTGGGGGAGGCAGCCCCCACCTCGGCGATGACTTCGCGGGCCAGGGCTTCCAACTCCTCCGGCGTCAGCGGCGTTGGGAGAAACTCTTCCAGCACGGTGATCTCGGCCCGCGCTTCGTCGATCAAATCCTGCCGCCCGGCCTGCTCGGCACCTTCGATGGTCTCGTGACGGGCTTTGACTTCTTTTTGCAGGACGGCCCAGGCTTCGGTGTCGGTCAGTGGATGGCCTTTCTCCACCTCGGCCAGTTTGATGGCCGAAAGGGCCAGCCGCAACACCCGCTTGCGCAGGGTGTCTTGCCGGCGCATGGCTTGGGTCAGGGCTTTTTGGAGTTGTTCTTTGACGCTCATGATTTCATTATACCATTGGCCTCAAGGGAGGCGGTGGAAAGCCGCTGGCGAAAGCGCAGGGCATCCTCCCACATCGACACATTGTTGAACATCACCCAAACCTCGTCCAGGCCCTGCGCCCAGGCGCTCAGTTGGGCCAGATCGGCCTCGGTGTAGCGATAGGCGTACCCGCCCCGGCCGTGGAGGCGCCAGTACACAGGGCACCCCCATTGAGCAGGTTGGGTGAAAGGGTCCACCACATGCACCAAGTCCAGTTCCCGGCACAGTTCGCGCACCGTTTCGGCGGGCCAGTCGCCTCGGGGTTCCCAGCCAAAACGCCATGGGCCGCGTTCGACCGAGTGGAAAAAGTCACGCAGGTGAGCCAGGTTTTCCGACGTGGGGCGAAAGGAGGCGGGGCACTGAAAGATGATCCAGGAAGCCTCCAGCGCCTCGGCAACGGCACGGGTGACCTCCCAGGCCTGTCGGACGGCCTCCGTGGGGCGAAAGAACCCCACCTCGCGCCGCACATGCTCCGGGAGAGGATCGCGGCGGTAGGTGGGACTGCGACCGGGATGGGTGATGCGTTGCCAGGCCTTGATGGCAAAGGCGAAACCCTCCGGCGCCTCCGCCCGCCAGCGACGCACGGTATCGAGTTTCGGGGGGCGGTAGAAGGTGCGTTGCACCTCCACCGCCTCGAAAGTGCAATAATACTCCGCGCGGGCTTTGGGAAAGCCACAGCAGCCCACCCGGACGCTCATGCTTTACCTCCGGGCGAGGGAATAGGCCCGGCGCACCAGCGCCACCACAGCGGCCAGTCCCCGGGGCAGGGAATCCGGCTCGATGTACTCCCTGTCCGAATGGGCTCCACCGCCCCGGGCGAGGCCCAGTCCCACGGCGGGGTAGCCCCGGCTGAGGGGGATGTTGGCATCGGTGGAGCCGATGAGCCGCGTCGGAGTGACACCCTGGGCGCGCAGGGCCGCCTCGGCCGTCTGCACCAGAGGGTGCTCAGGGGGCAAGGCCCCGGCCGGGCGTTCGCCGATGACTTCCAGATAGACCTCGACATGGGCACGGTGGCGTTTTTGGGCCAGGCGTTCCACGGCCGAGGCCACCCGCCCCAAGGCACGCGCCTCCTCGCTGCGCAGGTCGATTTCCATCCAGGCTTCGGGGGCGATGGTATTGATCGAAACGCCGCCCCCGATTCGGCCCACATTGAGGGTGGTGCGCGGCCTGGCCGGCAGGGGCAAGCGGGTGATCTCGGTGATCAGCGCGGCGAGTTCATGGATGGCCGAGGGCTGGCCGGCGTCGGCCCAGGAGTGGCCGCCGGGGGTGCGAAGGGTGACCCGATAACGCCGCACGCCCAGCGCGCGATGGTACACATGCCCCAGGCCCAGCCCTTCCAGCACAAGGTAGGCGCTGACCGCCCCGCCGAAACGCTCCACCACGGCCCTAATCCCGCGCAGGTTGCCCAACCCCTCCTCGGCCACATCGGCCACCAGCCACAAGTCGCCGGGCAGGGGGAAAAGGGAGCGCAGCGCCCAGTACACCCCAAACAGCGCGGCCACCCCCAGGCTGTTGTCGCCCAAACCCGGGCCGTACCAGCGTGGGCCCTCTCGCCGCACGGTGAGGTCGGTCCCCGCCGGGAACACGGTGTCGAGATGGGCGGTGACGATCACCGGCGGGGCGTCACCCCGCCCTGGCAGGTGGGCGTATACATTGCCCACCGGGGCCTGTTCGACGGCCACCCCCTCCTCCTCCCAGCATTGGCGCACAAAGGCAGCCCGCTGCGCCTCGTGGAAGGTGGGCGCAGGGATACGCTGGATATCCAGCGCCCGCTCTAGCACGCGAGAGATGAGGTCGGTGTTCAAACGCATCGCTTTTACACCCGCCGTACCCGAGGGCGCAGCCGCTCCAGGCGAGATTCGGCCAGCCCGGGGAGCGTATCCAGGGCGGTGAGCGCCCCGACCCGCTCCACCACAATGGAAGCCGCCACGGCGCCGTAAAGGGCGGCCTCGACTGCGTCGTAGGTTTGCACCCACCCGGCCAGAAACCCGCCACAAAAGGCCGACCCTGCGCCAGTGGGGTCACGCACATCGGCCGGATAAGCCGGAATTTCCCAGCGTCGACCGGCGCTTTTTTCGTACAGGATATGCCCCGAAGCGCCGCGTTTGACTACCACGATTTCCACCCCCCAGGCGGCCAGCCCTTCGACCATTTCCCAGATGTCCAGCAGGCGATGGGCGAACAGGCGGCGCAGTTCGTCCTCCGAGGGCAGGAAGGCTGTCAGCCCCTGGAGCAGCATAGGGGTGCGGTCGCGCCATTCGGGGAGCATGTACCCTTCGGCGGGGTCCAGGGTGATGGTCGGAATCCCGGCCTGGCGCAGCGCCGCGGGGAGCAGGGTATGGGTCACCCAGTCCTGGGGGGCAAGGTGGGCCCCCTGGATGCGGTCCAGGTCCGGGGGCAGGTCGTTCATCCGCAGGGTGGTCTCGGTGAGCCGGTCGGGATGGAGGGGCGAAGGGGTGGGGGGCTCGTAGTCCATCAGCATTTTGGGAAACGGCAGCCCTCTCTGGAGGAAGGCCCCGGCCACCGAGGCCCCGGAGAGGCGGAACCCCGCTTCGTACACCAGCACCCGGCGGTGCTCCAACCTTTGGGGCAGGATCCGTATTCCCCGGACATCCCAGCCCAGCCGGGCCCAATCTTCCAGCCACGCCCGGGGGAAGTTCTCCCCCACCCGGGAGACCAGGCTCACTTGGGCACCCCATAACGCGGCGCCTATGGCGGCATAGAGCACATCCCCGCCGGGGATGTCGATGGCCGGGCGTCCGTGCGGGGGCAGGATGAAATCCCGATACAGCGGGCCCAAAAAGAGCAGACGGGGTGCCAAAACAGCCTCCTTATGCGGCCCGATCTGGTCGGCGGCGGCCCCGAAGCCACAGCAGAAGCGCCACCGCGAAAAGGAGCAGTGCCAAACCCAAAAGCAGCGGCACGAGGACCGAAAGCAGCGAGACGACGGCGGCCGTCACATCCTCGGCCAGGCTGAGCGGGGGGTGTGCCGCTCCGCCGGTGGTGGCCGTGACCGCCGGGCGCACCACACCGGCTTTGATGGTGTGCACGCTGCCGGCGACCAGCAGCCCCAGGGCCAGCGCCAGTCCGGGATGCAGGTCGGAGATCACCCCGGCGCTGGCAGCAAAGGCAATGGCTCCGGCCACTGGGCGGATGAAGGTGTGGATGAGGTCGTTGAGATGGTTGACCGCCGGCACCTTGTCGGCCACGAACTCGATGGCGGCCAGCGTGAGCAAAAGCAGGATGATCCACAGGCTGGTCAGCGCATCCCAGGGTGGGTTGAGGTGCAACCAGTGGGTATAGCGTGCGGTCAGCGCGATGACCAGGAGCGGGATGTAGGCGTTGAGCCCGGCGCTGGCCGAGAGGCCAAAGGCAGCGAACACGCCAGAAAGCACATCCATCGGGCGTCTCCTTGGGTTAGCGAGGCACCCCCACCCATGATTGGGTGAGGATGTACCGCAAAAAGTCCAGAGCCAGGATTTGCCCCAACGCCACGGTGCATCCGGCCAGCAGGGGCCAGCGCAAATCCCACCAGGTGCGGGCCGTGTTTTCGCGGCGTCGGAGCCCCACCGCAAAGGCGGTGTAAACCAGGGTGAGCACGCCCAGCACGGTGAGGGTGCTGAGCACGGCCAGGGGCAACAACAGCGCCTCTGGCCGCCAGAGCATTAGCCCGCCCATTCCGGCCACAGGGAAGAGCAAACCGGCCAGGCGGGGAAGGTCCAGGACAGGTTCAGGCTCCCTGGCGATCCAAAAAGTTTGCTGGATCACGGCATAGAGCAGGGTTCCCATCACGATGCCCATCCCCAGGCCGGTGATCAGGCGGAGCGTGTTGTCCGGGGAATAGAGGCTGCGGCCGATGAAATCGTGCAGGAAGGCGTTGAGCCCGTCGCCGGCCCAGGCCGCGAAAAACAGCCCCAAAAGCGCGGCCGTGGCCCCACGGGGGAAGCCGGTGCGTTTGGGGGCGGTGAAGTGCAGCCAGAGCCAGGTGGTCAGCGCGGCCAGGTACATTCCGGAGCAGCGAAAACAAAGGGGAAACTGAACCGTTCCGAAGAAGGGGGAATGATCAGGCAAGCGATGGCAGACCGCATAGCCGATGCCCACCGTTTTGCCCAGCAGGCCCGCCGGGGTGAACTCCAGCCAGAGGATGAGCACAGCCAGCGCAGCCCCGACAAGTAGGGCTTTGACAGCCACCTTCCAGGGGAGCCGAGAAAGTTTCATAGGTTTCATTTTACCGTACTCGCGAGGGAAATGGGCGCGGCCCTCCGGGCGAATGGGGTCTTCTGATGGGTGTGGGGATGGAGAGTGGTAAACTTGGAGCATCCGGCTACCGACCGGAGAGGCCCCGTTTTATGCGTTGAGGTGCTCATGGTACTCCTGGCTCTTCTCCCCATTGCGCTGATTTTGGTGTTGATGCTGACTTTCCGCTGGGGCGCTTCTCGCGCCGGGGCAGCGGGCTATCTGCTGGCGTTGGTGCTGGCCTGGCGGGTCTTCGGCCTGGGTCCGGAGGGGCTGGCTTACGCCCACACCAAGGCGCTGCTGCTCAGCCTGGATGTGCTGCTCATCGTCTGGGCGGCCTATCTGCTCTATCGCGTGGCCGACGAAGCGGGGGCCATTGTCATCTTTGGCGAAATGCTCCCACACCTGACCGCCGACCGGGGGATGCAGGCCCTGCTCATCGGCTGGGCCTTTGCCTCGTTTTTGCAGGGCGTGGGCGGTTTTGGGGTTCCGGTGGCCGTGGTGGCGCCGTTGTTGGTGGGGCTGGGCTTCTCGCCCCTGGCCGCGGTGGTCGTGCCGTCCATCGGCCATGGTTGGGCGGTGACCTTTGGCTCCTTAGGCTCCTCTTTCCAGGCTTTGTTGGCCGCCACGGGACTGCCTGAGGCCGTGCTGGCGCCGCCCGCGGCGCTGTTCCTGGCCCTCGCCGGGATGCTTACCGGTTTCACCGTGCTCTATGCCGCCGAGGGCTGGTCGGCCGCGCGCCGCCTGTGGCGGCCAGCCCTGCTTATGGGCTTGGCCATGGGCGGCACGCTGTACCTGGTGGCCGGTTTTGGCCCCTGGCACATCGGCTCTTTCTCGGCGGGCCTGGTGGGCCTGACCGTGGGGTTCTTTCTGGCGCGCCGTCACACCGGCGCTCAGCAAGTAAGGCGCGCCACTTTTGACGCACGGGCCCTGGCTTTGGCGCTGGCGGGCTACCTGGTTCTGCTGATCATCATCCTGGCCGTGCAGTTCATCGCTCCGTGGAAGGCGTTTTTGGGGCGTGTGGTGCTCACAGCCTCCTTCCCCGAGATTCGCACGGCTTTGGGGTATATCACCCCGGCGGGCACGGGGCGGCGCATTGCCCTCTTTCGCCACACGGGCGCTTTGTTGTTCTACGCGGCGGTGGCAGCCTACATTCTTTACGCGCGGACGGGGCGCTACCGTCCCGACGCGTTGAGGCGCATTTTGGGGCAAACGGCCCACAAGATGATGGCCTCTTCGGTGGGCATCCTCACCATGGTGGCCATGTCCATCCTGATGCAGCACGCCGGGATGACCGAGGCCATCGCCCAGGGGCTGGCCAGGGCCGTGGGCGGCGCGTATCCCCTCATCTCGCCGTGGATCGGCGCGTTGGGCGCTTTCATGACCGGGAGCAACACCAACTCCAATGTGGTTTTCGCGGCCCTGCAGATGCGCACGGCCGAGTTGCTGCGCTGCAGTGTGCCGCTGATTCTGGCCGCGCAAACGGCTGGCGGGGCTTTGGGCTCCATCATCGCACCCACCAAAGTCATCGTGGGCGCCAGCACCGGCGGCATGGCGGGCAAGGAGGGCGAAGTGATGCGCCATTTGGGCCTCTTTGTCGCCCTGCATTTGCTGCTCATCAGCCTGCTGGCCATCCTGGGCCTGTGGCTGGGGTTGTAAAGCGTCCCCCGGCGTGATTGTACGGTAGAATAGAGGAAGGAGTACACATGCTGCAACGCCTGCGTCAACGACGGTTTGAAGTGCACACCGTGGTGTTTCTGTTGTTCGTGTTCTCCTCTTGGGGCCTGTACACCGCCGCCGGGCACGGATGGAAGGCGGGGCTCCTGCTCGGCATGGCCGTCCTGGGCGCGGTGCTGGCCCTCTTCGTCTGAACCGGACCGCCGGGTGTGGTGCCGCTCCAGGAGGTGCGGTATCCGCCTGGGGAGTTTCTCATGACCCCTCAACCGCGATCGCTGCGCTTGCTTCATTTCGCCGACGCCCATATCGACATCGCCGCCCATGGCCGTCACGACCCGGAGACCGGACTACCCGTCCGGGTGATGGACTTTTTGCGTTCCCTGGATGTGATTGTGGAGACGGCCATCGAAGAGCAGGTCGATCTGGTGCTTTTTGCCGGGGATGCTTTCCGAGATCGCCGCCCGGCGCCCACCTACCTGCGGGAATGGGCCAGGCGCATTTTGCGCCTCTCCGCAGCCCGGATTCCCACCCTGTTGTTGGTGGGCAACCACGATTACACGCCAGCGGTGGGGCGGGCCCACGCCCTGGACCCCTTCGCCACCTTTCAGGTGCCTTATGTGCGCGTGTTGGACCGCCCGGCGTTGCTCGGCCCTAAGGATCTGTGGGGATTGCCGCTGCAGGTCCTCGCCCTGCCGTGGATTTCCCGCGCCCGGCTGGCCTTGCTGGCCAACCAACTGACCCCGGAGCGGCTCCAGGAATTGCTGGAACACAACCTGACCCCCTTGGTGGAGGAGTTCATCCGGCAAGCCCAGGCCGCTCACCCCGACCTGCCGCTGGTGCTGACGGCCCACGCTTCGGTGCAGGGGGCTTCTTACGGCGCCGAGCGGTTGGTGATGATGGGTGACGATTTGGTCTTGCCGCCGGCGCTGGTCAAGCGCCCCGCCTTTGCCTATGTGGCGCTGGGGCACATCCACAAGCCGCAGGACCTCAACGCCAACAGCCAGCCGCCGGTGATCTACCCCGGCTCCATCGAGCGGGTGGACTTCGGGGAGGCAGAAGACCAAAAAGCCTTCGTCATCGCCACGCTGACCCCCGGCGCGCCCACCAGGGTGGACTGGCGACGCCTGCCCACGCGGCCTTTCATCGAGAAGCGCGTGCAGCTGAGCCAGGCCGAAGAGGTGATGGAGCAGTTGCTGGCGGCGCTTGGCCCGCCGGAGTCGCTCAAGGACGCCGTGGTGCGCCTGGTGGTCACTTACCCGCGCGAACTGGAGCGCCTGATCGACGACGCCAGATTGTATGCACACGCCCGGCAGACGCTGGAGTTCCACTTGGTCAAGCGCCCCGAACACCGGGCAAGGGCGCGTTTGCCGCAAGACGAAACGCTGGAAAGCCTCACCCCCGAGGACCTGCTCGAGATTTACTGGAAAGCCCAACACCGCGATGCAGAGCAGATCGCCCGCTTGAAGCGCCTGGCCCAGGAAATCATCCAGAGTGCCCGCGACGCAGGCAAGGAAGCGGCCTGAGCGGCTTCTCCGGAACCCACCCCCTGGRGCGCGGGGAAGGCCCTTTGGGGCGAAGCGTGCCTGGAGGGAGGAACCGGTGGGCTTTTGTAACCAATTTGAGGATGATGCATCTAACATGACAGTAGACRAAGAACTGGATTTTCCCCTGGAGCGGCTGCAGGCCGGCGATGAAGAGGCCTTTTCGCGCTTGGTGGAAGCCTATGCGCCGCGCCTTTACCGCCTGCTGACCAAAATGTTGCGGCATCCGCAGGAGGCTGAGGACGCGCTCCAGGAGACTTTTGTGAAGGCCTATCGGGCGCTGCCCGAGTTCGACGGACGCTCCCGACTTTCCACCTGGCTCTATCGGATTGCGGTCAACGAGGCGTTGATGCACATCCGCCGCAAAGAGTTGGAGACCATCTCGGTGGAGGCGATGTATGAGCAGGAAGACGGCTCGTCCGGCCAGTACGACCTGGTCGATTGGTGCTGCCTCCCGGAAGACGAACTCCTCTCGGCGGAGGCTCGGCAGGTCCTGGAAGAGGCGGTGGCCCGTCTCCCGACCTCGCTGCGGACGGTGTTCCTGCTGCGGGATGTGGAGGGGCTGTCCACCCGCGAGACCGCCGAGGCGTTAGGGATCAGCGAGGGCGCCGTCAAGGTACGGCTCTCGCGGGCGCGCGAACAGTTGCGCAAAATGCTCTCCACCTACTTTGGCCCGAAAGCCCTTTCCACCCCAAAGGGGCGCTCATGAGCGAGAAAGACTGCCGCTATTGGCTGAACTTCTTTTCGGATTACCTTGACAAGGAATTAGAGGTTGCGGTGTGCCGCGAGTTGGAAGCACACCTCAAACGCTGCCCTCATTGTCAGGTGGTGGTGGATACTTTGCGGCAAACCCTTTACCTTTACCAGACCATCCTGCGGGAGCAAACGCCCACTTTGCCGCCCGAAGTGCAGCAGCGTTTGTATGCGCGCATCAGCCTGGAGGCATTGCGCCAGCGGCTGCAGGCGCGGGGTTGAGCCGCTTTACCCAAGGATGTAACCTTTTCCCGGTCTCTGCATCTAAATAGGATGCAGGTAATCCTGTAAAGGTGGAGTGAATCATGAAGGTGAACGAAAGGCTTGTGGGACCGGATTATCCGGGTCATTATCGGCATTTTCCTGGTGTACTGGGGCTTCTTCAGCGGTTCACTGCAGGGCACCACGGCCACTATCGTGGGCATCATCGGTTTGATCCCCTTGCTCACGGGCATCGTAGGCTTCTGCCCCCTCTACACAGTGTTCAACTTCAGCACCAAGAAGTAAGATCGCGCTTGGGCTCGCTGGTGTGAGCACGATGCCCGTGGCGTGGCCACGGGCATCGCCTTGCCAGCAGCGCAAAGCGCATCCCAAACTCATTTTTTTTGGAGGATAAGCATGGCTCGTTTGTTGAACGACGATATTGTGCAACAGGTACGTGACCTTTTCAACGAATCGCTCAAAGAGCCGGTGGCTCTGATTTACTTCAATACGCAGCAGGACGATTGTATGTTCTGCAGCGAGACCCAGCAGTTGCTGGAAGAGGTCTCCCAGATCTCGGACAAAATCTCCCTGGACATCTACGACCTGGACAAGGATACCGAGCAGGTGACCAAGTATAAAGTGGACAAGGCCCCGGCTATTGTCATCGCCGCCAAGGGCGGCGATGACATCAAGGATTATGGCATCCGCTACTACGGTATCCCCTCGGGGCACGAGTTCTCTTCGCTGATCCAGGACATCTTGCAGGTCTCCGAGCGGGATTCGGGGCTGCAGCCGGCCACACGGGAGTTCTTGCGCTCCCTGACTCAACCAGTGCACCTGCAAGTGTTCGTCACCCCTACCTGCCCCTACTGCCCGCGCGCGGTCATCCTGACCCATCGCATGGCTATGGAATCCGAGATGCTCACCGCTGATATGGTGGAGGCCCAGGAATTCTACGAGTTGGCCAACAAGTACGGTGTGAGCGGTGTGCCCCACACCGACATCAACGACGGCCGGGGGACCGTGGTGGGGGCTGTGCCCGAGGAGCACTTTGTCGCGGAGATTCGTCGCGCGTTGGGTCTCTAACCCTTTGAGGAGGTGATGAGGTCCATGGCTGACAAGAAGAAGAAATATCCGCGCATCATCGTGTTCACCACGCCCACCTGCCGCTTCTGTCGGGCGACCAAGCGCTACCTGCGCGAACGCGGCATCCCATTCAAAGAAGTGGATGTCTCCCGCGACCAGGCGGCGGCCCGCGATATGGTGCGCCGCAGCGGGCAGTCCGGCGTGCCGGTCATCGACATCGGTGGCAAAATCGTGGTCGGTTTCGACCGCGCCAAAATCAACCAGTTGCTGGGTTTGAAATAACCAAGCACCCTCGCGGCGCAGCGTCGCTTCTGCTGGGCTGACGCTGCGCTTTCCCTTTTCTCCTTCGGCTGGAGAGGAGCGCTCATGACCCTGAAAATTGCCGTCGTCACCGACAATGGAAAGCGGATCTCGGCCCATTTCGGGCACGCCCGATACTACAAAGTGTTTACCATCGACGAAAATCATATCGTGGCAGAGGAGATGATCCCCCGCCCGCATGTGCACGACCACGACCATGACCATGATCACGACCATGACCATGACCACGGGCACGGTCATCATGATCCCTGGAAAATGCTCCAACCTATTACCCACTGTCAGGTGCTCATTGCCGGGGGCATGGGTACGCCGGCCTATCAGGCCGCTCAGGCCAGCGGGCTGGAAGTAGTCCTTGCGGGCGGAGACATCCGCAAGGCCGTGGAGGCCTACCTGCGCGGGGAATTAACCTCTGACCTCCGGCGCCTGCATTCCCCTCACCAGCATCATCACTAAACCCTCTATCCCCCCTTGCCTACTTTGTCGTTGCATCCCGTTGCTGAGGAAAACAAACCATGGCCCGTACACGCCACAAGCGTAAACGCCGCCCCTCCCGAAAGCAAAAACCTTCCACCGCCTGGCTGATCGTGGTGGTAGGGGTAGGGCTGATTCTCGTCGGGGTGGCCATGGCTCTGCTGCTACCCAAGCCCAAGGAGTACACCGCCAACACCGACGAGCCTTCGGCCGTGCCGGTAGCCGTGGATTACGACGCCCCCAACCTTACTCTGACCGACCTCAACGGTCAACCGGTCTCCTTGCAAGATTACCGGGGCAAGGTGGTGCTGGTCAATCTGTGGGCCACCTGGTGCCCCCCCTGTCGCGCCGAGATGCCCACCCTGGAGGGGTACTATCGGGATCACCACAACGAGGGCTTTGTCATTCTGGCCGTGGAGGCCGGCGGTGATCCCCATGACCAGATTGTGAACTTTGCCGAGCGCTTTGATTTGACCTTCCCCGTGCTGGAAGACCCCCAAGGCGCTTCGCTGGCGGCCTTCCGCACCCAATCCCTTCCCTCCTCCTTCGTCATCGACCCCGAGGGGCGGGTCAAACTGGCCTGGGTGGGAGCTATCAGTCGCACGATGCTGGAAAAATATGTCACCCCCATGCTCACCCGCTAACTTTCGTCCGGTGGGCGGTCCTTGAGAGGAGAGAGAACCCATGGGTAGTGAACTGACCATGAACGCCAAAGTAACCATGCTGCAACGGATGACTTTCGACGCCACCGCCGACAGCGGCTTCCATGTCACCCTGGGCACGGAGCCGGAGGTGGGCGGCGATGACGACGGCTTTCGCCCGATGGAGTTGATGCTCATCTCGCTGCTGGGCTGCACGGCGATGGATGTGATTTCCATCCTGCGCAAAAAGCGTCAGGAGGTCACCGCCTTTGAGGTCACTGGTCACGCCGAGCGTGCGCCGCAACACCCTAAAGTGTTCACCCATGTGACCATCGAGTACCATGTCACCGGGCATCAAGTGGATGAGAAGGCCGTGGTACGCTCCATCGAACTCTCGGCCATTCGCTACTGCCCGGCCCAGGGGATGCTGGCCAAGGTAATCCCCATCGAACTCCAGTATTTCATCTATGAGGACACGCCCGAGGGAGCGCAACTGGTGACCCGGGGCGAATACCGCCCACCCAAAGAGAAATACTGATCCCTCTTCCTCCCCGGATTTGGGGAGGTCGCCCGGCCCCAAAAAGCAACATCCCCCTGGGAACCTCTGCTCCCAGGGGGATGTTGGTTGTGGACGGGCTCAGTCGGCCAGGGCTTGCTTAGGAGGGGAAGGCAATTCGTCCAGCGGCCAAGTGGGCAAAATATCGAAACCCAGATCGTCGGTCTGCCCGGCGCGGTAGCGCCAGGTGGCTGCACCAGCCACCATGGCGGCGTTGTCGGTGCACAGGCTCAGCGGCGGGATGTGCACCGGCACCTCGGCCTCGGCCAGCAGACGCGCCCGCAGCAGGCGATTGGCCGAGACGCCCCCGGCCACCACGATGCTGCGCGCCCGAAACGCGCGGGCGGCGGCCAGGGTCTTGCCCACCAGCACATCCACCACCGTGGCCTGGAAAGAAGCGGCCAGGTCGTCCACCGGCAACGGCTCGCCCCGGGCTTCCAGGGCCCGCACCTCACGCAGCACGGCGGTCTTCAGGCCGCTGAAGGAAAACTCCCAGGTGCCCTTGAGCCAGGGCCGGGTGAAGGGGAAGGCGTTGGGGTCGCCCTCCGCCGCGGCCTGCTGGATGGCCGGCCCACCGGGGTAGCCTAATCCCAGCAGCCGGGCCACTTTGTCAAAGGCTTCCCCGGCCGCGTCGTCCCGCGTGCCACCCAGGCGCTCGTAGGTCAGGTGGCCGCGCATGAGCAGCAGTTCAGTGTGCCCGCCGGAGACCAGCAACACCACCGCCGGGAAAGCCGGAGCGTCGTTGGGCGGTGCATCGGGCAGCCGCAGGAAGGCGGCATACACATGGGCTTCCAGGTGGTGCACCCCAAGCAGGGGCAAACCGCTCCCCAAGGCCAGCCCCTTGGCGAAGTTCACCCCCACCGAGAGGGACCCCGGCAGCCCCGGCCCCCGGGTCACGGCCAGCAAGTCCACCTCGCCGAGGGTCAGATGGGCCTGCCGCAGGGCCTCTTCCATCACCGGGTAGATGGCCTTGATGTGCTGCCGTGAGGCCACCTCGGGGAAAACCCCGCCGTATTGGGCGTGCAAGTCGGCCTGGGAGGCGACCACATTGGACAGCACGCGCTCGCCGTCTTCCACCACCGCCACCGCGGTTTCGTCGCAGGAACTTTCCACCGCCAGCACACGAAAGGGGCTGGCGAGTTCACG
The DNA here is from genome assembly GCA_011176535.1 of Anaerolineae bacterium. Classification (NCBI taxonomy): domain Bacteria; kingdom Bacillati; phylum Chloroflexota; class Anaerolineae; species Anaerolineae bacterium. The sequence continues at coordinate 19,701 of DUEP01000010.1, forward strand.
CCAGGCTGCCTTCACTTCAACGCCCTCGCACGGGAATGACCAGATCCAGCGGAAACTCGGCCAGCACCTCGAAGCCCTTTTCGGTGACGGCCACCGTGTCTTCCAGGCGACAGCCGACCTTCTTCTCGGGGTAGTACAACCCCGGTTCGATGGTCACCACGACCCCGGGGTCCAGACGATCCTCTCCGGTGGCCGTGCTGCCGAACCAGGGGGCCTCGTGGACCTCCAATCCCAGACCATGCCCCAGGCTGTGCACATACCCGTTTTTCGTCCGGGGGTCCTCGCAAATCGTGGGATGCCCCCGGGCGGCGAAGAGGTCGCAGGTGCGCTGCTGGTAAACCTTGCAGGGCTCGCCCACCTGAAGTTCGGCCATGATGGTGCGGTACACCGCCAGCACATCTTCATAAACAGCCAGGGCCTCATCGGTGGCGTAGCTCAAACACCAGGTGCGGGTGAAGTCGTAGAAGTACCCCCCTCCGGCCTCGCAGGGGAAGATGTCGAACACGATGGGCGCCCCCAGGCGCAAAGGGGCCTCCGGGTTACCCGTGCTGTGGGGCACGCCGGCGTCGTAGCCCTGGGCAAAGATGGTGCCCTCGGGGTTCTCAGCGCCCAGTTCGGCCAGCCAGCGGTTGATGAGGCCTTTGACCTGGCCGATGGTGATGGGTTGGCCGTCTTTGTCGACCAAAAGATCACCCTGGGCGCGCTGGCCACTCAGGTAGTCGGCCACTTTGCCCACCACGGTGGTGGTGATGCGGCCCATGGCGCGAATGCGCTCGATTTCGTGGGGCGTCTTCGTGCGCCGGGCGGCCAGCAAGGCCTCCCGCGCCGAAGTCCACCGCAGGGCGGGGTTCAGGTCGCGCAGGCGGTCCAGCATGGCCACCACCGGGCCAATGTCCACCCGCCCGGCCAGTCCCAGGGTGCCGGCGGTGATGTCCAGGTCGCGCAACAAATCCTGCAGGCGCAGTGCAGCGGCCTGGGCCCGGTCCCCTTGAGCCTGTTCCAGGTAGCGTTTGTAGGGGTAAGCGCTCAGGTCGCGGGTTTCCAGGCCGGTTTTGGCGGCCTCGTCCCGCTCCATGGGGTGGTAGAAGAGCACGGCGGGCATCCCCCGGCGTTGGACCAGGATGGCGTCGGTCAGGTGAGCGCCGCCGGTGAGGTACACCATGGCCGGGTTGTGCTGGGCTGGCCCCAGCACGACCACAGCGTCGAGGTGGTGGGCTTCCATGAATGCGTCCAGGTCGTGTCGCATTAGCGCCTCCGAATTTCCCACAAGCGAATGCCAACTTCCAGCAGGAACAGAATGAGGGCCAGTGTGATGAGCAAAAAGGGCGTCACCATGCGGCCCAGTTGAAACCAGGCCAGCAGGCCCACATAGACTCCGCTGAGCAGCCCTTCGCGCAACACGCTGCGTTCGGGCACGGGATGCGCCGCAAAGCGCCGGTAGATCAGGGCCAGGATGGGGGTCACCACGCCGGTGACGGCCAGCACTAAGGCGCTGAAGAAGGCCCACCGCGCCCAAAGGAGCGGGTAGGTGGTCAGGGCCAAATAGGCCAGGGTGCCCCAGCCTACCAGGGCCATGCTCAGCGAGGCATAGAGCAGATGTCGTAAGGCTCGTGGGTGCATGTTCACCGCCGCAAAGGGGCTTGTGGGTTCATTATACCGTCCTTTTGCTTCACCGCCCCTGCTCCTCAAAACACGATGGATTATAATCTCTCCCATGCCGAAACGACTGTTGGGCTCTTTCGCTGCGCTGAGGCTCCGCTGGTACCACTTCTTGCTGGCCGGGGCGCTGGGGGTGTTGCTGGCCTTAGTTTTCGTGGGCGTGGCGGTGGCCTGGTACAGCCTGTCCTATCGCGGGACGACTTACCCCGGCGTGGCGGTGGCCGGTGTGGATCTCTCCGGGTTAACCCCCGACCAGGCGGCGCAACGGCTTTCCCAGACGCTGACCTTCCCCACCACCGGCAAGGTGACGCTCACCGCGCCGGGGCACACCTGGACACTGCCGCCCATCGCCCTGGGCTTTGCCCTCGACCCCCAGGCGTCGGCGCTGGCCGCCTATCGTTATGGCCGCGAGGGGAGCCTGGCGCAGCGCATCGCGCAGCGCCTGGTGGCCTGGCAGCGAGGGGTGAACCTGCCGCCGGTGGCCGTGTTCAACGAGCCGCTGGCCTACAAAGCGGTGCAGCAACTGGCGGCGACCATCGAGCGCCCCACCGTGGAGGCCGAGATTCGCATCCAGGGCACCGAAGTGGTGGCCACGCCGGGCCAGGTGGGCGTGACCGTGGATGTTCCGGCGGTGGTGGCCCAACTGCGCGAACAGTTGCCCGCCCTGCGTGACCTGCAGATCCCCCTCCCGGTGACCACCCACCCACCGGAAATCCTCGACCCCACGCCCACGGCCGAGCATCTGCGTGCCATCCTGGCCGGGCCCCTCACCATCGACTTCCCGCAACGCGAGGAGGGAGACCCCGGCCCGTGGACCATCGAGCCGCAGACCCTGGCAGCGTATCTGCTCATCGCCCGCCAGCGCAACGAGCACGGCGCACGCTTCGTGGTGCAGATCAACCCCCAGCCACTGCGCTCCTTCCTGGAACGCCTGACCCCGCAACTGCAGCGCGAGGCGGTTCGCCCGCGTTTTGAATTCGACGAGCAAAACAAGCAACTGAAACTCATCCAGCACGGCGTGGAGGGGCGCGAATTGGACATCGAGGCTTCGTTGGAGGCCCTGGTCCAGGCCATCCTGGCCGGGCAACATCAGGTAGCCCTGGTAGTCAACCGGCACCCACCCAATGTGGCCGACGACGCCACGGCCGAGGAACTGGGCATCACCGAACTGGTGGGCGAGCACACCACCTATTTCTACGGCTCCAGCGCCGAGCGCATCCACAACATCGCCACGGCGGCTGGTCGTTTCCATGGCCTCCTGGTGGCGCCCGGCGAAGTGTTCTCCATGGTCAAGGCCTTGGGCGACATCAGCCTGGACAACGGCTACGCCGAGGCCCTCATCATCTACGGCGACCGCACCATCAAAGGCGTGGGCGGCGGGGTGTGCCAGGTAAGCACCACCCTGTTCCGCACCGTGTTCTTCGCCGGATACCCCATCGTGGAACGCCACCCCCACGCCTATCGGGTGCTCTATTACGAGCAGACCGCCAGCGGGTGGGCCAACCCCAAGTGGGCGGGGCTGGACGCCACCGTCTATGTGCCGCTGGTGGATTTCAAGTTCAAGAACGACACGCCCTACTGGATTTTGATGGAAGTCCAGGTGAACGCCCCGCACCGGTTCATCACCTGGAGACTGTACTCCACCTCCGACGGGCGCACGGTGGAGTGGCACACCACGGGCCTGCAGAACAAGACGGATCCCCCAGACCCCAAATACATCGAAAACCCCGAGTTGAAGCCGGGGGAGATTCGCCAGGTGGACTGGGCCGTAGAAGGCGCCGAGGTGACGGTGACCCGCATCGTGTGGCGTAACGGCGAGGTGCGGTACCGTGACGAATTCGTCACCCACTATCAGCCCTGGCGGGCGGTGTGTGAGTACGGCCCCGGCACCGAGGGGATGCCGCCTAAGAATCCGGACCCGAAACACCCCTGCCGGCCCGACGGCGGGGGGAGGTAAGAAAAAAGCGATGTTGTTTTGGAGGGTCCGCCTCCAACACAACATCGCTTTCTCCCTCTTTTCGGCGGGCTTCAAGCAGGACGAGCGGACAAGGCTTTCCCAAACTGCCGCGCCATCAGCACCCGCCGGGCCGGGCTGGGATGGTTGTAAAGCAAGGCTTCTATCCAGGCTGGCGGTTGAGGCAGATGTTTGTTCTGCCTGAGCAGGGCGACCATCACTCGCTCGAAGACATCCGGCTGTTGGGTCATCTCCAGAGCGAAGCGGTCGGCGGCTATTTCCCGGCGGCGGCTGTAGGCGTTAATCAGCACCTGCAACGCCGCGCCCAGCCAGGCCACGGTCAACTCCAGCAGGGGCAGGGTGGCCACATCGATGGGCCCTTGCAACCCGTCCCAGGTGCCCAGGCTTTGCAGCACGAAGTAGCCCACCCCAAAGGCGGCAATGAGCAGCGCACCCATCAGGCTCATCAATCTGAGCATATCACGATGGACTTTGTGCCCCAGTTCGTGGGCGATGGTACCTTCCACCCCCTCCGGCCCCACTTCCTCAATGAGCGTGTCGAAGATGACCACCTCGGTGCCAGCGCCCCTGGGCACCAGCGCGGCGTTACCCCGGCTGGTCTTCTCCGAGGCCTTGATGACCGACAGCCCGGCGAAGGGCACGCCCGCCTTGGCAAACAGCCAGCGCAGGCGCTCGGTGAGTTCGGGGTCGTCCAGCCGCTCAGCCTTGTACTGCATCCGCAGGAACACGGGCTGCAGCAGGTAAAACACCCCCAGGAACACCACCACGATACCCACCAGCCCCAGGAACCAGCGGTCCGGCCAGCGACGGAAGATGAGATAGAGCCCCAGAAAAGGCAGGCTTTGCACCGGTATCCCCAGCGCCGCTTGCTTCACCCGATCCCACAGCCAGCCGCCGAAGGACTGCCTGTTGGTGCCCAGGCGGTTCTCCAGGCGAAAGCCGAAGAACCAATCCAGGGGGAACTGCAGGATAGCGTTGATGAGCGTGACCAGCAGGATGAAGCCCCAGGTGCGCCACCAGACGGTGTTGGCGTGCAAGGCGTCGCGCAGCGCCACCGCCCAACCGGTGGGCAACCAGAGCAGCGCCAGCACCAGGGAAGTGAGCAGACCGACGAGGAACTGGGTGATCTTCATCCGCAGTTGGTAGCGCGCCTTTTCCAGCGTTTCCTCGCCTAAGGCGGCTTCCAGGTCGCGGATGACGGCTTGCAGTTCGGGGTCGAGGTTGCGCATGGCGTTTCTCCTTCGGACAAGGTGAACCGTTTATACATAATACCACATCTCGGTCCGGAGAAAGACAGGCGGCGTGGGTCGGGCTCTCCGAGGGCCAACGCCGCGGGTTGCGGTCATCCCCTTCCTTCCCCCCGGTGAAAAACCACGCGACGACGCCTCACCACACCCCCACCCCGTCCAGTTCAGGCTATAATAACCTTACACTCTTTCGGGCCGTGCGCCCCTGCGGAGGAAAACGTGCCCTTCACCGCTGGCATGCAAGTTGGGCCATACCGCATTCTGGAACCCCTGGGCCAGGGAGGGATGGCCACGGTGTTCAAGGCCTACCACGCCGCGCTGGATCGCTACGTGGCCATCAAAGTGCTCCACCCGGCCCTGTTGGAAGACCCCAACTTCCTGGCCCGCTTTCGCCGCGAGGCGCGGGTGGTGGCCAAACTGGATCATTCTAACATCGTCCCCATCTACGACTTCAACGAACACCAAGGATATCCCTATCTGGTGATGAAGTACATCAAGGGGGAGACCCTCAAAGCCCGGATGAAGCACGGGCCGCTCAGCTCCGAAGAAATCCGCACCGTGGTGGAGGCCGTGGGCAGCGCCCTGGCCTATGCCCATCGTCAGGGCGTGTTGCACCGGGATATCAAGCCCTCCAATGTGCTCCTGAGCCAGGATGGGCGCATCTACCTGAGCGATTTCGGCCTGGCCCGCATGGCCGCCTCTGGCGAATCGACGCTTTCGGCCGACATGATCATGGGCACACCCCAGTACATTGCCCCCGAACAGGCCATGGGCAAGAGGAACCTGGACGCCCGCACGGACATCTACTCCTTTGGGGTAATGCTCTACGAAATGCTGGTGGGGCGCGTGCCTTTCCTGGCCGACACGCCCTACTCCATCATCCACGATCACATCTACTCCCCGCTTCCTCGCCCACGGGACCTCAACCCCCGGGTCTCCGAAGCCATGGAGCGGGTGCTGCTCAAAGCGCTGGCCAAAGCCCCCGAAGATCGCTTCGTCACGGTAGAGGAGATGCTCCGGGCCTTTCGCCAGGCCTGGGAAAGCCCCACCGTGCCCACAACGCCCCCTAAGGGAGAGGAAACCCCGCGCATCCCACCCCCGCCTCAGACCACCGTTCCCGCGCCGGCCGAACCCACCCTGCCCCCCGGGGAGCGACCTGCCGCCGGGACGGTGACTGCTTCCCCAACGCCCACCCGGCCGGAAGCGCCCTCGCCACCCCGACGCCGGCGTCGCTGGTGGGTGGCGCTGCTGGCGTTGATGGGCGTCGGCGCGCTTTGCCTGCTGGGCGTGGGCCTGCTCGGTCAGGCGCATCCCGGCCGGCCCACGCAAGGGCGGCCCATTCGCCCCACGGCACCGGCCACCCCCACCTCCACCGAGACCCTCGATCAGGGGGTCTCCCCCCAGGACACGGGAGCCAACGACCTGCTGCAGCGCATCCGGGCCAACCCTACCGATCCCCAACCTTACCTCGAACTGGCTCTGTTGCAGTACCGCCGCCACCAGCCTGGCCGCGGCGAAACGCCACTGACGCGCGGCATCAATCTGTGCGTCCAACAACAACGCCCCGATTTGCTCCTCGATTACGCTTTCCAGTTTCTGGATCTAGGCGAACCGCTGCCGGCCACGCGGCTTTTGTTGGCCGCCGGGCCGCTCATCCCCGCAGATCAACGCGGGCAATGGGACGATGTGTTTCGCCAGGCCGCTTACTGGGCGGCCGAAGACCCCAACTTCGAGCACTTCATCCCGGCGGGCACATTGGCCAAGTACGACCCGCCCTTCAGCGAGGTCGTGCAGGCCCGTTACCAACTCTACAATGGCGACCCCGCCCGCGGGTACGCCCTGCTGAGGCGGGTGCTGCGGGACAAGGGCACCATGCCCGAAGCTCTGCTCCTGGACGCCGAATACGCAGTGCTCGACGCCCGCGACCCGGACCTGGCCCGGCGTCGGCTGGAACGCCTGACAAGCATGTCCGAAGCCCCCGGCTGGGTGCTGGACGCCGCGCAGGAGATGCTTAAGATGTTGCCGACGCCCTCGCCCTGAGGCGCCTCGGCCCACCCCTTTCATTGAGGAGGCAGACACCATGCGCCAACCCATGGTCGCCGCCAACTGGAAGATGCACAAAACCATTGAAGAGGCCCGCATGTTGGTCTGGCAACTGCTGGACGGCGGGCTCCGGGAGTACCCCCAGGTGGAGCGGGTGCTCTGTCCACCCTTTACCGCCCTGCTGCCCGTGTCGGCGTTACTGGCCGGCACCGATATCGGCCTCGGTGCCCAGAACATGCACTGGAAAGAGCAGGGGGCCTACACCGGCGAAATTGCCCCGGCCATGGTGGCCGAAATCGCCGGCTATGTCATCCTCGGGCACTCCGAACGCCGCGGGTACTTCGGCGAGACCGACGAGATGGTTCAGCGCAAGGTCCAGGCCGCCCTGCGCCACGATTTAACCCCCATCGTCTGCGTAGGCGAGACCCTGGAGGAACGCGAAGCCGGGCAAACCGAGGCCGTGGTGCAGCGTCAGATCACCCAGGGGCTGGCCGGGCTGAGCGCCGAACAAGCCGCCCGCATCGTCATCGCCTACGAACCGGTGTGGGCCATCGGCACGGGCAAGGCCGCCACGCCCGAGGAAGCCAACCGGGTGGTGGCCGAGGTCATCCGCCGGGCGCTAGCCGAGATGTTCGATGAAAAGGTGGCGCAGGGGGTGCGGGTGCTTTACGGCGGCTCGGTGAAACCCCACAACGCCGCGCCATTCTTCAACCAACCGGACATCGATGGCGCGCTGGTGGGCGGGGCCAGCTTGCACGCCGACCAGTTCCTGGCCATCGTCCGCGCCGCCGCGGAGACGGTATAGCCTTCCGACTGACCCCAACTCAGGCCTTCACCACCCCTTCGGTGTCCAGGGCCTCCACCTCGGCGGGGGTGTAGCCGATGCTGCGCAAAATCTCCCGGGTGTGTTCCCCCAGGCGGGGTGCCGGGGGGCGCTCCCGCGGCACGAAGACGAAAGGCGGTGCCATGCCCACCGGCCGCCCCCCTTCCACGCGCACATGCCCCCGCGCCCGCACCTGGGGATGGTTCAGCATCTCTTCCACCGTGACCACCGGCTCAACGCAGGCGTCCACCTGGTCCAGAAGGGCCAGCCACTCCGCCAGGGTGCGCTGACGGAAAAGCGCGCGCAACTCGTCCTTCAAGGCTGGGTCCAGTTGTCGGGGGATCCACTCTGGATGGTCCACCGCTTCACAGAAGGCGGCCCAGAAATGAGGCTCCAGCGCCGCCAGGGTGAGGTATCGACCATCGCCCGTAGGGTACACCTGGTAGCAGGGCAACCCTCCGGCCAGGGGCATCTGCCCCCGCTCGGGGACCACCCCTTGAGCGAAGTAAGGTCCCAGGGCCAGTGGGGTCATCCACGAAACCACCGCATCCATCAACCCGATGTCCAGATACATCCCCTGACCAGTGCGCTCGCGCCCCATCAAAGCCGCCAGGATAGCAATGGCCGCCAGCATCCCACCGGCCAAATCGGCGATGGGCACCCCCGGCGGCACGGGCGGCCCATCCGCTTCGCCGTTGAGGCCCAGGGCACCGCCGACGGCCACATAGTTGAGATCATGCCCGGCGCGCTGACGGTAAGGGCCTGCCTGCCCATATCCCGAAAGAGCGCAGTACACCAGCCGCGGGTTGATGGCCTGCAGGGTCGTGTAGTCCAGACGATAGCGTTCCACGGCCCCCGGTCGGAACCCCTCGATGAACACATCGGCCCGCTCCACCAGGCGGTAGATCACCTCGCGCCCCTCAGGCCTGCGGTAGTTCACCGCCAGGCTCTTCTTGCCCGCGTTGACCGCCTCGAACAGCCCGGCCAGCCCCATCTCCGGCGGGACGATCCGGGCATAGTCGCCGGCCAGGGTGCTCTCGACCTTGATGACCGTGGCCCCTAAGTCGCTCAGCAGTTGGGTCAGGTAGGGGCCGGGAAGCAAGCGAGTGAAATCCAGAATGGTGATGCCTTGAAGGGGTAGCACGGTAGCCATGGAAACCTCCATAAAAAAAGGCCCCACCCACCGGGGGCGGCGCAAACGGGGTGCGGTATAATCTTACTATAATTCTCCGACCCTACTTTTTGTCAGGAAGCCTGCGGAGCGACCGCTTTTAGACTTTTTCAAGGAGAGCGCGTGATGAGCCATCCCTTTGTAGAAGCACGAAGCACGCTGAAGACGGCCAGCGGTGAAGTGGTGTATTACCGGCTGGCCGCCCTGGAGGAGCGCGGTCTGACCCAGATCGACCGGCTGCCTTTTTCCATCCGGGTCATGCTGGAATCGGTGTTGCGCCAGGTCAACGGTGTCGAGATCACCGAGGAGGATGTGGTCAACCTGGCTAAGTGGACGCCCCGGGCCGAGCATCGCCCCACCCTGCCGTACAGCCCGGCGCGGGTGGTCATGCAGGACTTCACCGGCGTCCCGGCGGTAGTCGACCTGGCCGCCATGCGCTCGGCCATGGCCCGCCTGGGCCGCGATCCGGCCAAGGTCAACCCGCTCATCCCCGTGCACCTGATCATCGACCACTCGGTGCAGGTGGACTTTTTCGCCACGCCCGACGCCCTGCGGCGCAATGTGGAACTCGAGTTCCGGCGCAACCGCGAGCGCTACGAATTCCTCCACTGGGGGCAAAAGGCCTTTGACAACTTCAAGGTCGTGCCCCCCGCCACGGGCATCATCCACCAGGTCAACCTGGAATACCTGGCCAGGGTGGTGATGACCACCAAGGTGGACGGCGAGACGGTGGCCTACCCCGACACCCTGGTGGGCACGGACAGCCACACAGTGATGATCAACGGCCTGGGCGTGGTCGGCTGGGGCGTAGGCGGCATCGAGGCCGAGGCTGCCATCCTGGGCCAGCCCATTTACATGGTCACGCCCGATGTCATCGGGTTCAAACTTTACGGTGAACTGCGCGAAGGCGTCACGGCCACCGACCTGGTGCTCACCGTGACGAACATCCTGCGCCAGAAAGGCGTGGTGGGCAAGTTCGTCGAGTTCTTCGGCCCCGGCGTGATCGCGTTGAGCCTGCCCGACCGCGCCACCATCGCCAACATGGCCCCCGAATACGGCGCAACCATGGGCTTCTTCCCCGTGGACGAGGAGACCCTGCGCTACCTGCGGTTGACCGGGCGACCGGAAGAACTCATCGACCTGGTGGAACGCTACACTAAAGCCCAGGGCCTCTTCCGCACTCTCGATACCCCGGACCCCGAATTCACCGATGTGGTAGAACTGGACCTGAGCACGGTGGAGACCTGCGTGGCCGGCCCCAAGCGCCCCCAGGACCGGGTGCGGCTCTTCGACCTCAAGCCTGCCTTCCGCAAGGCGTTGACCAATGAGAAGGGCCTGCACGGCTTCGGGCTGAAACCGGAAGACCTGGTGCGCAAAGTGCCCGTGGTGCGCAACGGCCAGGAGGCCGAACTGACCCACGGCTCGGTGGTCATTGCGGCCATCACCTCCTGCACCAACACCTCCAACCCCTCGGTGCTCATCGCTGCCGGGCTGCTGGCCAAAAAGGCGGTGGAGAAGGGCCTGCGCACCAAGCCCTATGTGAAGACCAGCCTGGCCCCCGGTTCCCGCGTGGTCACCGAATACCTGAAACAGGCAGGTCTGCTGGAGCCGCTGGCCCAACTAGGGTTCCAGTTGGTGGGCTACGGCTGCACCACCTGCATCGGCAACAGTGGGCCTCTGCCGCCGGAGGTCGCCAAGGCGGTCACCGAGGGCGATCTGGTGGTAGCCGCGGTGAGCTCGGGCAACCGCAACTTCGAGGGCCGTGTCCATCCGCTGGTGAAGGCGCATTACCTCATGTCCCCGCCTTTGGTGGTGGCTTACGCCCTGGCCGGTACGGTGGACTTCGACATGGCCACCGATCCCCTGGGCTACGACCAGGACGGCAATCCGGTGTACCTGCGCGACATCTGGCCTTCCACGGAAGAGATTCAGCGCGCCATCGACGAGCATGTCACCCCCGATCTCTTCAAAGAAAAGTACGCCGATGTGTTCACCGGCAACGAAATGTGGAACAGCCTTCCCAGCCCTGACGGCGAAATCTACGCCTGGAGTCCGGATTCCACTTACATCCAGGAGCCGCCCTTCTTCATGGACCTCTCCCTGGATGTGCCGCCCATCACCGAGATCCACAACGCCCGCGCGCTGGCCGTGCTGGGCGACTCGGTGACCACAGACCACATCTCGCCAGCCGGGGCCATCCCGCCCGACAGCCCGGCCGGGAAGCACCTGATCTCCAAAGGCGTGCAGCCCAAGGACTTCAACTCCTACGGTTCACGGCGCGGCAACCACGAGGTGATGATGCGCGGCACCTTCGCCAACATCCGCCTGCGCAACAAGTTGGTGCCGGGTGTGGAGGGTGGCTACACCATCCACCTGCCCGACGGCGAACAGATGACCATCTACGACGCGGCCATGAAGTACCAGGAGGAAGGCGTGCCGCTGGTGGTGCTGGCCGGGAAAGAATACGGCACTGGCTCCAGCCGCGACTGGGCGGCCAAGGGTACGGCCCTGCTGGGCGTCAAGGCGGTCATCGCCGAGTCCTTCGAGCGCATCCACCGCTCCAACCTGGTGGGGATGGGCGTGCTGCCCTTGCAGTTCAAGCCCGGTGACAGCGTGGAGAGCCTGGGCCTCACCGGCCACGAGGTCTTCCACATTGAGGGCCTGAAGGACGATTTGGAACCGCTGAGCGTGGTCACCGTGCGCGCGGTGCGCGAAGACGGCACGGAAATCACCTTCCCCGTCATCGTGCGCCTGGACACGACGATGGAGATCACCTACTACCGCAACGGCGGCATCCTGCACACCGTGCTGCGCAACATGGCCCGCGAGGCCTGAGCCGCACGGCGCGGCCCGCAACACAAAACCGGGGTCCATAGCGACCCCGGTTGGTTTTTTGGGCGGCAGAAAATCGCCGTTATCCTGCGGCGCGGCGCTGCCAGAGCAGCCCCACCAACACGCCCAGGAGCCACCCCACCGCAGCGGACAACACAGGCATCCCGCGGCCCAAATGCACCATCCCCGCCGTGCTGCCCGGCAGTTGCAACGCCAGATAGAGGTAGCCCAGCATGCCCCCGCTGAGAAGCAGGGCCGCATAGCGCAATCCCCACCGCACCTGCCCCTGGCGCAGAAAACGCCGGTACACCAGCCAGGCCAGGATCACGCTGAGCGCCAGCGCCGTCAGGTAATCCTCCCAATCCACCTGGGTGTGCGGCACCGGGGCCAGGCCAGGTTGCTCCACCGTCGCCGGAGGCACCGGGGCCGTGGGCGTGGCCGGGGGAGCCACCGTCAAGGTGGCCTCCTCCTCCAGCTCCCCGCCTACCTGCACCAGCAGCACCTCCGACTGATATGCCGGCTCACTCTGAGCGCGGATCTCCCAGGTGCCCGGCTGAGTCGGTTGCAACGAAGCGCGGGCCACTCCGGAGATGGTGGTCACCGTGACCTGCTGTTGCACCCCCTCACCCCCAGGCCCGGTGAGCAGAAAGCGCACCACCGTGCCGTCGGGGACGGGATGCCCGTTGTGGTCCACGATCACCCCGGTGCGGATGGGCACCGCCGTGCCCGAAGCCACCGTCAACGGCTGACCGGGCTCCGGCGTCACCGCTTCGGCCGCCGAAGTGGGGGACGGAAAATCCCAGGTCAACGGGATGACCTGCTCGGGGTCCGGCGAAGTGGCCGTGATCAGGTCGTAGCCGATGCCTTCAATGGAAACCGGCGAGGCCCCCTGGGGACGCACTTCCCGAAAGAGCAGCCGGGCCGCCATCTCCACAAAGGGGGGCGCTTTGCTGTACAGGCCGTAATAGGCGCTGATTTTGGAGAGATCGGTGGCGTCAAAATAGTACGGAGCGTTGAAGGCAAAGGCCACCACCTTTTTGTCCTGCAACAGGTCCGGGCGCTGGTTCAGCAACTCCTTGAAGGCCAGCGAGGAGGGCCGCTGGGGGTCGGCATCCAGGGCAGCCACGATCACCCAATCGCTCTGGCGCAGCAACGCGGGCACCTCAGGGTGCTGATCCGGCTCCTGAAGCCAGGCCAGCACATCGTCATAGGTCAAATTGACCACCCGCCTGGGGGCAATCACCCCGCTGCCGTCAGGGCCGTAAAGCCGGAGCACGGCCTGGGAGAGGGCGTCCGGCGCCAGCGCCCAGCGCACCGGGCAGGTCTCGCAGGCCTGGTAGGAGACCGCATCGGTGAGAAACAGCAGGCGGTCCTTTGGCCCGGGCGGCTGGGGCAGCACGGCCTCCAGGTCGGTGGCCCCAGGGTTGATCAAAGTGGCCGCTGCCTGGGCTACGCGAAACACCACTTCCTCCCCCTGGCCCAACACCGCCAGGTCGTCAGGCGAGGCCTGCACCGCCGAAAGGGCAAAGGAAGGATAAAGCCGCGCCTTGGCCGTGAGAATGTGCAGCACGGCCTCATCCACCTGACGGGCGAACGCCGGATCCTCGCCGTATTTCTGCACAAAGAAATCCAGCACCCGGTTGATGGCCGGATAGGGCGAATCGTCCCCCGGCTCCGTCATGTCGCCCAGGATCAGCAGGTCGTTTCCCGCCAGAAACGCATCCCGGGCCACCTGCCGGGCGCTGAAAGTCTGCCCCGTGGGGTCGTAGAACCGCCGCAGGGCCGGGCTGCCCAGATCATCGCTCACCAGCAAACCCCCGTTTTGCCGCCAGGTGGTAAAAGGCTGCAAACCCATCAACAGGGCCATGGCCTGCGCATCCAGGCTCACCGGCCGGGTGGTGGCCCGAATGTTGCCCTGGAAGCCCTGGTAGCGCAGATGAGAGGTCAACAGTCCATCCGCCACCGCGTCCGGCGTGGCGGCATTGCCCGTCACCGCAAAGAAAGGCGCCAGTTCGATCTGTTTCAACTGTTCCAGGGATTTGCGGACCGTGGCCACCTCCTGGGTGGGGTCCCGATCCGAGGCCCCGTACCCCGGAAAATGCTTGGCCACCACCGCCAGGTGTCGCTGCGCCCCCTCGTGCAGGCCCTGGACAACCCCCTGCCCCAGCAGGCCCACCCAGTAGGGATCGCCGCCGAAAGTATGCACGCCCAAATCGCCGGGGCTTTCTGACGAGGGGGTGGTGGCCACATCAAGGGGCGGGCCGAAGAGCATGTTGAACCCCAACGCGGCCAGTTCCCGTCCCAGCACCTGTCCCACCTCCTGCGCCACCTCTGGCGACCAGGTGGCCCCCAGGGCCAGGGGGCTGGGCAGCGGGGTCAGGTCGGGACTGAGCAGCGTGTCCCAGGGGTAACCGTCCCCCTCCTGCGCCACGGCCACAAACAGCGGAACAAAGGTGGGATGATACGATGCCCCACTCACGGGATCCGTGAAGGTGCTAAACTGCGCCCGCCACGCCAGACCCTGCATCCGACGCGTAAACTCCTGGAGGGCCCGTGGCGTCTCGGGGATGTCGCCGGAGCCTGGAGCGTCCCGGCGCAGGATCACGCCGCCGATGTGCCGCTGGACGATGAGGTTGTACACCGGGCTGCCTTCGGTGAGGTCGGTGTCGCTCACCGCCACGAGGAACAACTGCCCCACCCGCTCAGTTGGGGTCATCTCGTCCAGCAGGGCTTGAGCGCGCTCTTCCGGGGTAACAGGTTGAGGTAGAGGGGCCGCCTGGGTAGGAACCCCTACAAGCCATCCCAGGAGCCAAAAAAGTATCCACACGCTACCCAGACGGCGACGACGGGCCTTGGGCAACACCCTCCTCCTCCGAGAGAGACTTGCCGTGCGGCGACGGCTTGACGGCCTTCCGGTCACGCGGCCCCGGCCTGACACGACCACACCTGCTGGGCCAGTACGGGATCGTCGGTGAAGATACCGTCCACGCCCAGGGCGAAAAGGCGCTGCATCTCCCGCGGGTCGTTGACGGTGTACACGAAGACCCGCTTTCCCCGGCGGTGCAGCCGCCGCAGCCACGCCGCATCGACCAGGGAAAAGTGCGGATGCACCACCTGGTGGGGAATGAAAGGCGCAAACAGGCGATAAATCAGGCGTCCCCGGGCTCCGGGCAGAACCAGAAACCCCCGGGGCACCTCGGGCAAAAGACGGGCTACACGGGACAAGGCAAGGGGGTTGAAGGACGAAAACCACACGCGCTGCGTGGCCTGAAAACGCAACACCAACTCGACCACCCGTTGGGGCAGGTCGTCCCACAAATGGTTGTAATTGGTCAACTCAATGTTGATGGGGATCTGCCCGGCCAACTGCGCCAGCACGGCATCCAGAGTGGGAATATGGGTGACAGCATAGCCCCCGGCAAAGCCTTGACTGGCATCCAAAGGTTCCAGGTCCACCAGGTCCACATCCCGAATCCGCGCCGTGCCCCGGGCGGTGCGTCCCAAACGCATATCGTGAAACACCACCACCCGCTGGTCGTGGGTGAGTTTGGCGTCCAGTTCGATGGCGTGGGCCCCCTGGGCCACGGCCAGGCGAAAGGCCTCCAGGGTGTTCTCCGGCGCGTAAGCCGAAGCCCCTCGATGGGCAATAATCGCCGGGCGAGGCAGTTGCTCCAACAGGCTCATAGATCCACGAAGTAGGCTTCAGCGGCCTGATCGAGGAGTTCTTTGGTCATGGCCGGCTCGACGGAGCGATAGCGGGCGACGTCCAAAATCTGGTCGCACAAGTCGCGGGGGTGCGAAGCGCGCAGTTTGCGCCCGCGCTTGATGTACCACTCCTGGAGCAGGTAGGCCAGCCCCTGGTCGCTGTAGGCCACGCCTTTTTCCCTGGCCACGCGGCGGAAAATCTCACGGTAATCGTTGTACGAAGGATCGCCAATGTAAATCTTGTGGCGCAAACGGCGCAGGAAGGCCTCATCCACCAGATCGCGCGGGGGCAGGTTGGTTGAAAAGATGACCAGCACATCAAAAGGCACCTCGATTTTGCGCCCGGTGTGCAGGGTGAGATAATCGATGCGGTTTTCCAGGGGCACAATCCAGCGGTTGAGCAAATCCCGGGGGCGGACCTGTTGCCGACCAAAATCGTCCACCAACAACAACCCGCCGTTGGCGCGCAACTGCACCGGAGCCTGGTAGAACTTGTTCACTTCATCGAAGATCAGGTCCAGATTGGCCAGGGTCAACTCGCCCCCCACCATGATGAAAGGCCGATGGATGCGCACCCAGCGTGGGTCACGCCGCAGGCTGCTGCGCAGGGAGCCGGTGCCCACAGGGGTGCTGTCTTCCTCCGGGGCCAGCTTGTGATTGACCGAGTCGTACAGGGTGATCACCTGCCCATCCACATACAGGGCAAAGGGAATGTAGATGGTCTCGCTGAGCACCAGGTTGCCGATGGCGCGCGCGATGGTGGTCTTCCCGTTGCCCGGCGGCCCATAGAGAAAAATGGAGGCACCGGAGTTCACCGCCGGGCCCAGCCGATGGAAGGTCTTTTCCGAGAGCACCAGGTGGGCGAGCGCGCGCCGCATCACCCTGGGGGTGACGAAGAGCCGCTTGCGACTCTGACGATGCATGGCGCGGATGTAATCCTGCAGGGGCACCGGCGCCGGGCCGGCGTATTGACTGCGCTCCAACGCTTCCCGGGCCCGCCGCACCCCCTCGCCAGTCAGGCCGTACTCATAAGCCCCGGCCCCTAAGCCCCCCCGGGAGGCACGCACTTCGACCAACTTCTCCCGTTTCAGCGTCTCCAGCAGTTGAGCCAGCACGCCGGTGAAAGGCAACGCGATGGCTTCGGCCAACTCATACCCGCTCAGATAACCCTGAAAGTAAAAAATCTTGAGGATCAAATCCTGCAGCCACAACGGCGAAAGCCCGGTCTCTTCGATGCGGGTGATGGGTTTGGGAATAAACTCGCCAGATGTCGCCGTCATCAAGCACCTCCAGGGGGAGGGACTGGGTCGGAGAGGCTCCGGCGGGCGCAACCGCCACCGAAACGCGACCAGAAGTATTATAGCATGCACGGGCCCGGCTCCCCGGCAAACGACCAGAGGCGGGATGGTACAATTGTGCTCATCGCGTCCCTGCCATGCTCCCAGGCACTCCCCCCGGCAGGGCGCCGAAGACGAACCCAAGCCCCCGCGGGCGCTTTGCGGCCCGTTTTGAGGAGGAAGGTATGCGAAGACGCGCAATACTCTGGTTCATGGGCACCTTCGCGGCGCTGCTGCTGGTCGCATGTTCAGGCGCCCCCACCCCGGTGAGCGTGACGCCGGTCGTCACCGCACCGCCTACCCCCACCGTGGGCGTGCGCATCATCACCCCCACCCCTCCCGCCAGCCCGCCCAAAACCCTCACCGTTTGCTTGGGCGCCGAGCCGCAAGACCTCTACCTTTACGGCGCGGCTTCGCCTGCCAAGCAAGCCGTGCTGGATGCCCTTTACGACGGCCCCATTGACACCACCAACTACGGCTACGAGCCCGTCATCCTGGAAAAACTCCCCAACCTGGCCGATGGCGACGCCCAACTCAAGCCCGTCACCGTGCAGCCGGGGGACACCATCGTGGATGTGCGGGGCCGCGTGACGCCGCTGATCGACGGGGTGACCTATTTCCCCTCGGGCTGCCAGCGGCTCACCTGCGCGCGCACCTACGACGCCAACCAGGACGGCGCCGTGACCATGGATCGCCTGGAGATCACCTTCCGCCTGCTCCCCGGCGTGAAGTGGTCCGACGGAGAGCGCCTGACCGCCGACGATAGCGTGTTCTCCTTCCAGGTGGCCCCACAAAACTTCAAGAAGCAACGCACCGCCGCCTACTCAGCAGAAGACGACCACACCGTCCGCTGGGTGGGCCTGCCGGGGTTCTACGACCCCACCTACTTCCTCAACTTTTGGACTCCGCTGCCCAAGCACCGGTTGGGGAAATACACCGCCCAGCAGGGCCTGGGGCAAGTCGAGGAAGCCCGCCTGCGCCCCCTGGGCTGGGGTCCCTACCTGCTCCAGGAATGGGTCCCCGGCGACCACCTGACCCTGGCCCGCAACCCCTACTACTTCCGCGGCGGCCAGGGGCTCCCCCGGTTCGAGTACCTGGTCTTCCGCTTCATCGGCCAGGACGCGGCCACGGCGGTGGATGCCCTCGTGGCCGGGGAATGCGATGTGCTGGACACCTCCATCCCTCTGGATGAGCAGTTCGACACTTTGAAAGCCCTGGCCGACGCCGGCAAGATCGCCCTGCACATCGCCCCCATGGCCACCACCGAGGAATTCCTCTACTTCGGCATCAACCCGGCGGCCTACGACAACGGATGGCAATACGGTGACCGGCCCGAAATCCTCAGCGACCCGCGTGTGCGGCAGGCGCTGGCCATGTGCATCGACCGCCAGGCCCTGGTGGACGATCTGTACCACGGGCTGGCCGAAACCTCGGCCACTTACCTGCCGCCGCAGCACCCGCTGTACAACAAAGAAGCCCGGGATTACCCCTACGACCCGCAAAAGGCCCAGGATTTGCTGGAAGCCGCCAATTGGGTGGATGACGACGGCGACCCCGCCACACCCCGCGTGTACCAGGGCCCCAAGGAGCCGTACTTCATTCCCCAGGGCACCCCCCTCACGCTGCGCTACCTGACCGACACGGCACCTTTCCGCCAAAAGGCCGCCCAGCGCATCGCTCAGGACCTGCAGGCCTGTGGCGTGGGCGTGGAAGTGCAAACCCTGCCTCCAAAGCAACTCTACCAGCCCGGGCCCGAAGGGCCGCTCTTTGGCCGTCAGTTCGACCTGGCCCAAACCGCCTTCGCCACCGGGGGCGAGCCGCCCTGCCTGCTGTGGACCAGCAGTTTCACCCCCGGCGACCCCAACGCCACCCGGGGCGACATCGAATGGATCCGCAAAGCCTTCAAAGAGGATGACCCCACGCTCAAGCTGCCCGCCTTCCTCTACGGCTGGGGCGGCACCAACCTCTCCGGCTACTTCAGCCTCGACTTCGACCGCGCCTGCATCGCGGCCAACAGTTCCCTGGAAGACCAGGAAATCTACACCCAAAACCACCTCAAAGCCCAGGCCATCTTTGCCGAAGACCTGCCCGCGGTGCCACTCTATTTCCATGTGAAAATCGCCGCCTCGCGGCCCGACATGTGCGGCTTCCTGGTGGACCCCACCACCGACTCGGTGCTCTGGCATATCGAGTTCTTCGACTACGGCCCTGACTGCCAGCCCTGAACAGGGGAACCAGACAAACCCAAAACGGGCTGACCTCCGAGGGGGTCAGCCCGTTTTTTCCGCATCCGGGTTTGGGTCACCGGATTCCGGGAGCACCTCCCGGATCCCAGTGGTGGGATGTGGCGGCCCCACGACGCCCGCGGCCTCCAACGCCTCGATGAGCCGGGCCGCGCGGGTGTAGCCGATGCGCAACCGGCGCTGCAAGAGGGAGACCGACGCCCGTCCCTCGCGGCGTAACACGGCGATGGCCTCATCCCAAAGCGGGTCGCGTTCTTCCTCTTCTTTGGCCGCCTCGAATTCCTCCCAAAGCGGCTTTTGCTTCAACGGCACATGGGGCAGCGGCGCGTCCACCGTGCCCGTGGTGGACGCGGGAGCCAGCCCCTGCTCGACAAAAGTCCGCCAATAGCGCACCACCTGGCGAATCTCCTCGTCGGAGACATAGACGCCTTGCAGCCGGATGGGCTCCGGCGCATTGGGGGCCATGAAGAGCATATCCCCCCGACCCAACAAGCGCTCGGCACCAGGCTGGTCGAGAATAACGCGACTGTCCACGCTGGAAGCCACGGCAAAGGCAATCCGCGCCGGGAAGTTAGCTTTGATCAACCCCGTCACCACATCCACCGAGGGCCGCTGCGTCGCCAGCACCAGATGGATCCCCGTGGCCCGGGCCAGTTGCGCCAGTCGGGTGATGGTGCGCTCGGTGGCCTCAGGAGCCAACATCATCAAATCGGCCAACTCGTCAATGACGATCACCAGATAAGGCAACTTTTCGCCGCCCCGGGCCGCCTGCCTGGCGTTGTAGTCGGCGATGTGTCGCGTCCCGGCCTCGGCCAGCAATTTGTAGCGCCGCTCCATTTCCCGTGCAGCCCATTGCAAAGCACCCACCACCCGCTCCAAATCCACGACGACCGGGGCCAACAAATGCGGGATGCCGTTGTAGTCGTTGAGTTCCACCCGTTTGGGGTCCACCAACAGCAGGCGCAGGTCCTCGGGGGTGTTGTGGAGCAACAGGCAGGTGATGATGCCGTTGACGCAAACCGACTTCCCCGACCCGGTGGCCCCGGCGATGAGCAGGTGGGGCATGGCGGCCAGGTCGGCGGCCACGGCCCGCCCGGCCACATCCTGCCCCAGGGCGATGCGTAGGGGCGACTTGAGGCGCTGAAAGGCCTCGCTTTCGATCACCTGCCGCAGGGTGACCAGGGCCGGACGGTCGTTGGGCACTTCGATGCCGATATAGCCTTTGCCGGGGACGGGTGCTTGGATCCGCACCCGCTTGGCCGCCAGGGCCAGGGCGAGGTCGTCGGCCAGGGAGGCGATTTTGGCCACTCGGACCCGGGTGGCCCCGTTCCGCCCTGCCACATAACCCGGCTCCACGCCAAACAGAGTGACCGTGGGGCCGCGCTGGATTTCCACCACCTTGCCTGGTGCGTTGAAGTGGGCCAGCGTCTCCTCGATGAGGCGCGCCCGTTCGGCGATGAAGGCGTCGTCCACCTCCATGGAGGGAGCCTCATCGAGCATCGCCTGCACCGAGGGCAACTGCCAGACGATTTCTGTGGGCGGGGCAGCAGAGCCCTCCGCTGAGGGCGCCGCCTCGGAGGTCGTGGCGGTCTGAGCCACGGCAGCCTCCTCCGAAGCCAAGGGGCCCTCCGGCGCCACGGAGACCTTAGGCCGCCGCTCCCAGGCCCGCAGACGGCGCTCGTCGCGCCAGTCCCGAAACCGCTCCCACAACGCCCCCACCCAAACGAAAAGATCAACAATCGGTCGATCCAGAGCCAGCGAGAGACCAAACAACCCCAGGGCCAGCACGGCCAGCCAGCCCCCCACTTCGCCCAACGCAGCGGCAAAAACGCGCAGCACCACGGCGCCCACATAACCGCCCCCCTTGCCCTGGGCGGCCACCTGCCACGCCGTCTCGCCAGAGGCGACCAGATCATGGAAGGCCGTGAGCAGGGCTACCCCCACCAGCGTCACACCCCATACCCTGCCGTGCGTCGGCGGCGGAACGCGCTCCACCCGCCGCAACAACAGCCACAGCGCCATCCCGCCCAGCCCCAGGGGGAAAAGATACGCGCCCCATCCCAGGGCACGCCGCAGTCCCCCGCCCATGGCCGCCGCCCACGCCGGTTGCTGAACGAGCAACACCCGCAGCAAAAACAGCGTCAGCACCAAGAGCAACAACGTCCCCAAATCGGCCTTGCGCTCCGGACTCACGCTCAGGCCGAGAGAAGGCAGCCGCACCCGGGGACGCGGGATGCGCGCCAGTACCCCCTGCCAGCGGCTCGTACTCCGCGTCGCGGCACGTCGGGGGCTGCGGGAGCCTCGCCGGGTCTGGGCTTTTTTTCGCTTCTTCGAGGAACCTTTCCGTTTTCGCGCTGGGGACATACCGCCTCTCCAAAAAAAGATTATAGCATGGCGGTTGCGTCGGCAAGCAAATGCGGCTAAAATCACTATATGCGCAAACCGCATGCTGCCTGGTCGTGGCAAACCAAGTGGACCGTCTCCCTGATGCTGCTCGCCCTGGGGGTCTATCTGCTCACCCGCTTCCGTGAACTATGGCCGCCGCTGATTGTGGCGGTGCTCCTGGCCTATGTGCTCTCCTGGCCGGTGGAACTCCTCACCAAACGCTTTCGCCTGGCCCGCGGGTGGGCCACCGCGCTGGTTTACCTGCTCCTGTTCGCTGTGTTGCTGGTCACCCTGCTGGTGGGCGTGCCTCTGCTGGTCGGGCAGGTGCAAAGCCTCAACCTCGATGTCCAGCGGCTCATCCTGCAGGCCGAATCCATCCTGGGCCAGCGGATCGTCATCGCCGGGCAGGTGTTGGACGGGCAACAGGCTCTGGAACAGTTGCGCGGCGTGTTGCAACAGGGCATCGAGGCGCTGCTGAGCAGCACGCTGAGCATCGTGGTCAATGTGGTGTCCTCCGTGGCGCTGGGGGTGTTCGTCCTCATCATCTCCTTCTACCTGGTCAAAGACGCGCCGCTGGTCAAGGCGTACCTGGATTCGCTGCCACCCCCACCCTTCCAGGAAGACTACCAGCGGTTGCGCCGCGAAATCAGTGCCATTTGGGGCGCTTTCTTCCGTGGACAACTGACCCTGGCCGCCGTGGTGGGCGGGCTGTTCACCGTCATCGGCCTGATCGTGGGCCTGCCCGGAGCCATTCCCATGGGCATTCTGGCCGGCCTGCTGGAATTCCTGCCCAGTTTGGGGCACGGCATCTGGCTCACCCTGGCCAGCCTGCTGGCCTTCTTCGTGGGCTCCACCTGGCTGCCCCTCCCCAACTGGGCTTTCGCGGCCCTGATCATCGGCATCCACCTCATCTTCCAACAGGTGGACATCAACTACCTGATCCCGCGCATCGTGGGCCGACGGGTGCATCTGCACCCCATGGTGGTCATCCTGGGCATCCTGGCCGGCGCCATTTTGGGCGGTGTGCTGGGGGTGCTGTTGGCCTCGCCTACCATCGCCTCCTTGCGGGTGCTGGGGCGCTATGTGTACGCCCGGCTCTTCGACCTCGACCCCTTCCCCAGCCCGGTCTCCGAGCCCTTACCGCCGCCCAACCTGCAATGGTGGCAAAAGCGCTCGACCTCTCGCCGCCGCTTTCCGCGCAGGAGGCGTCGATGAAAGCCCCGACCCCTTCGTCACCGGCTGCTTCCCCAGAGCCACCCCCGAACCGCGAGACCCCTCCGCCTTCATCGTCGCCCCCCTGGAGCCCCACCACCAAACTCATCGTGGGGCTGACCCTGGTCGCCCTGCTCTTCGGAGCGCTGATTTACTTTCGCGCCTATATCGTCCCCCTGGCGCTGGCCTTCATCCTGGCCTACCTGCTGCACCCGGTCGCAGCCTGGCTGGACCGCCACACCCCCCTCCCCTGGCGGGCCGTGGTGGCCCTGCTTTACCTGGCCCTGGTTCTGCTCCTCCTCGGCGTACTGACCCTGAGCGGGCTGGCCCTGGTGCAACAGGCCCAAAGCCTTTACACCGTGGTCTCCGACTTTCTGCTCACCACCCTCCCTTCCTGGTTGAGCGTCTTGCAGACCCATCCTTTCGTCCTCGGCCCCTTCACCCTGGACTTCACCCGCTTCGACTTCAACACCCTGAGCCAAAACCTGCTGACCTCGGTCCAGCCTCTGTTGGGCCAACTGGGCAGCCTGATCAGCGGGCTGGCCTCGCGCACGCTGCAGGCCCTGGGCTGGACGGCCTTCGTGCTGCTGGTGTCCTACTTCCTGCTGGCCGAAGCCGGGCAGGTCTCCGTGGCCCTGGTGCGCGTGGAGATCCCCGATTACCAGGCCGACCTGGAACGCATGGGGCGCGAGTTGGGGCGCATCTGGAACGCCTTCCTGCGCGGCCAACTCATGATCGCCCTGATGGTCGGGCTGGTCAACGGCGTGCTCCTGGGGGCCCTGGGCGTACGCAACGCCCTGGTGCTCGCCATGCTGGTCGTGGCTGGCCGTTTCGTGCCCTACTTGGGCCCCCTGGTGGTGTACATCATCACCGGGGTCGTCATCCTGCTCCAACCCCAGCACCCCTGGGGGATGACCGCCCTGCAGCATGTGCTGGTGGTCGTGGGGAGCATGATGTTTGTGGACCAGGTCTTCGACAGCGTGGTGGTGCCCCAAATGATGGGCGATGTGCTGGGCGTGCATCCGGCGGCCGTACTGGTGGGCGCGCTGGTGCTGGCCCGGTTGGTGGGTATCCTGGGGCTGCTCTTGGCCGCGCCCACCGTGGCCTCCCTGCGCCTCATCGGCCACTACATCCTGGCCAAACTGGCCGACCACCCCAACCCGTGGGAAGGGCTTCAGCCGGCCTCCTCCCCCACCTGGCCATTGCTCCCCTCCCTGGTCAAACTCTGGCGACGGCTGCGTCGCCGTTGAACCCTTTTTTGATGGAGGAAGGCTCATGAGCGAACCGATGGACATCCAAACGGAAACCCTGGCCGAAACGCAAAACTTCATCGTGTGGAAAGCCAAGGAGCCGGACGGCGAAACCACCTACCATGTGGAACTGGGCGCCGTGACGCTGCACTTTTTCCAGGAGGAATGGGACGAATTTCTCACCCTGATTCGCCAACTGTAATTCCTCCTCATGTTCACCTATCTGGCCCATGCCTCCCCGCTCCATCGGCTCAATCCGGCGGCCAAGTTGGTCGGATTGGCCATCATCGCCGCCGGGGCCACGCTGGCCTTCGACCCCTTCGTGCCGGGCATGCTGGCCCTGGGGCTGGTGCTCACCGCCTGGTGGGTGGGGCGCATCCCCTGGCGGCAAATGCTGCGCTGGAGCGTGCCGCTGCTGCTCTTCCCCCTCCCCCTGGTGGTCTTCACCGCACTCTACGCCGACCTGAGCCGGTACCCGCAACCACACATTCTGTGGCGCTGGGGGCCCTGGGTCGTCGCCGCCGAGGGCTTGCGGGGCGCCATCGGCCTGGGACTGCGCGTGGTGACCTTCATGGCCACCTCCCTGCTCTTCGTCAGCACCACCGACCCCACCGATTTTGCCCTGAGCCTCATCCAGAACCTCAAGGTGCCCTACCGCTTCGGCTACGGCGTGCTCGTCTCGTACCGGTTCCTCCCCCTCCTGCGACGGGAATACGAGACGATTCGCATGGCCCACCGGGTGAGGGGCTTTGCCGAAGGCCGGGGGCTGCGGGGGCTGCTGGCCCGCACCCGACGCTACGCCATCCCCTTGCTCGCCGCCGCCATTCGCAAGTCCGAGCGCACCGCCCTAGCCATGGACGCCAAAGCCTTCGGCGCCGGGCCTGAACGCACCTACTACCGCCAGATGTGGCTCACCTGGCGCGACGCCCTCTTCGTCCTCATCCTGACGGGCTACACGGCCCTGGTGTACTGGATGGCGCTCCACTTCGGTCTGGCCGATTTGCAGTGGATTCCCCATGTCTGAACTCCTCTGGCTGTGGGTTAGCAAACAAAACTACTGGGGGGAGGAAGTGCGGCGCTGGCAGGGCCGTCTCCTCTGGGCCACGCCGCGAGGCTGGGCCATCGAAGCCTTCTTTGAGGGGCCTGCCGTCACCGCTGGCGGCCTGACCTTCCGCCCCGGCGATCGGCTGATCGAATTCTATTACCGCCAACGCTGGTACAACCTGTTCGCCGTGTACGACGGCCCCCGAGGACGCCTCAAAGGCTGGTACATCAACATCGCCTCGCCAACTCAACGTCGCGGGAACCTCCTGCTTTACCGCGACTGGGAGTTGGACCTGGTCTTCCTCCGCGATGGCCGCCTGGCCCTGCTGGACGAAGAGGCCTTTGCCGCCTTGCCCTTGAGCCCGGCGCAACGCCTGCGGGCGCAGCAGGCCCTCCAGGAGGTCCGGGCGCGGTTGCAGCGAGGGCCATGCAAACCCCTGGCCTCCGTGCTACAATAAAAGTGAAGCCACAAACCCGCAGCGGGCGCTCTGCGTCCCAAGGAGGTGCCCATGAAAAGCGCTGCCTACGATCGGGCTTATTTGGAAGCCATCCAGAGCGTGCTGGAAGATTACCTGCACGCCCAGGACCTGTACTGGATGCTTCGGGCCGAGCCCCCCAAGGGTGAGCCTCCCTTCCCCTGCCTGACCCTGGGGAATGTACTGTTGGCCTATACCCGCCTGCGGGCCCGGTCTTCCGCCGAAGCCGAAGCCCTGTTTGCCCCCATCGCGCAACTGCGCGAACAGTGGCGCACCGCCTGGAACAAGAAAGCGCGCCACGAATTGCAATCCCGGTTGCAGTGTTGGGCCGATTATCTCCACGAATACGAGACTGATCCTGCCCAGGCCGCTTACTACACCTACCAGGTGCGCCAGCGGGTGATCGTGGAACTGCTGGCCCAGGACCTGGGCGGCTGGCCCGAAGCCGAGGCCGATCTGTGCCATCGTCTGGATCGTGTCCTACGCGCCTCCTTTGCCCCAGGCCCCTTTATCTGGGACAAGGATCTGGCCCCTGCTTTCCCTGCAGGCCCCTTCTGGTTCCTGTACGGCCATCCCAAATAAACGCCCCCTCATGCCGAACCCCCAGGGGTGCCGCGCGCACCCCTGGGGTCGTTTAACGCCCCTGATGCTACACCTGGGCCCCCGTCATGGCCGGGCGCAACGCCCACCCCCGCGCCGCGACGCCTTGCTCGCGCCACGCGGCCACCATGGCGTCGGCTACAGGCGTGGCGTCGTCCATCTGCGGGGCAAAGGCCACAACCCCCGGCCCGGCACCCGAAAGGGCCACGGCCACCGC